>CAYGWT010000209.1:0-5956 GCA_964353625.1 uncultured Candidatus Bathyarchaeia archaeon
TTGGCACGCTCTTCAGAGCCCAAAGAGCAGGATATACAAACAAGGAGAGATGGATAAGATACTCAAGGACTAACGGGACAATAGGAATCGACAAGAAAGCGAAGGATGCGCTTCTCACAGGTGCGGGTCTCCTGCCATCAGGCATTCTTAAGGTCGATGGGGATTTCACGCCTGGTGCCATTGTCTCCATAGCTCACCGAAGAGAAGAGATCGCGAAGGGCGTAGTAGAGTACTCATCCGAAGAGCTGAGCAAAATAAAGGGTAGACATACAGACGAGATAGAAACAATTCTCGGATACAAGAACTATGACAACGTGGTCAGAAGAGAGAACATGGCCTTCGCATGAGCTGGCTACAGTTGATGGACCACGGGAACCTGCGCTTGGTACTTGGTGGAAACGGCTCTCTGCCTACTAGTCCTTGATCGCTTCGAGCACGCTCACGGCGTTCCAGAGCTTCACTCTAGTATACGGCGGCATGTTCGGGTCCTGGCTGATGTCATCGAGCATTGATATTGCGTTCGCCGCTCGAACCCCCAAACTAACGCCTGGAGTCTGGAGTGAATCCATAGCTGTCTTGGCGGCTCTTCTTATGTTCCGCGGGGTAGTCGTGTCGTTAGAAACCTCGTTTAGTACAGCCATAGCTTGCTTGGTTCGATCCTCGTACTCTTCCTTGCGTTTTGCCTTCGACAATACCTATCGCCCCGCATCGCTAAGTCGCTAACTCACACATTTTATAGGTCCCGCCCAAAAACCTTCCCTTAGACAGGCGATTATGATGGGCACAGAAGTAAAGCGAATGGCTGATCTACTCAGGTCAGGCGCAACAATGCTGCAGGAGACGTGTCCAATATGCGCGACTCCTCTCTTTAGGCTCGGAAAAGACACATTCTGTTCAAAGTGTAATCGGCCAGTAGCGATCGTCAAATCAGCTGAGGAAGAAGTAAGGCTCGCCAGTCAGCAAGTGCTTGACAACATCGAACAAGCAATACTTGAGAAAGTCGCTGAACTTAACCCCGCTATTAGGAATGAGCATGGACTCGCACCGCTTCGGGAACTCGGAGAAGTTGTTAAGACCTATCTTTCTGCCTTGGAACAGGTCAGAAGGCTCAGATCTGCCTAGCCCACGGACCAAAGCGGGCCTTGTGCTAGTCAACCTCACGGTGCCACACGAGGCGTCAGCATATTGTTTATCGCCTCAAAGAATTCATTGAGCTTATTCAGAGGAACTCGCGCGCCACACGCCTCAGCATGTCCTCCTCCCGAGGCTCCGAGTTTAGGGGCGACTGTTCGAAGGATCCTGTTCAAGTCGACGGATTTGTCTACAACTCGGAACGAAATGTCAGCCACATCGCGACGTGGGTCCTTGTCGACATAGGCTCCGATGCCGACTCCTGCGGCAGCGGCGGCGTAAGTTGCGCCCTTTCCGGCCGGACCGTTCAAGTCGTATGCAACGCCTATCATTCCCAATTTCGTCGCGCTTTTCTCTACGCGTTGTCTAAACGATTCCTCTAGCTCGCTCGCCTTGACGGCTGATGCAACGATCCGGCTGTCTTCGCAAGGCGGCCTACAACTGGCCAGGAGATCCACAATCTGCCTGTGAAACTCGTGGTCAGGTCGTGTGACCTCCAATGCTCCGCACAGAAAGCCCGCTTGGAGAAAGACGGAGCGTTTATCCCACCTTTGTAGGCGATCGACGCACAACGGAGTCAGATCCGCATAGTCGCCGATTGCACCCATCAGCATCACCCTCTCAGCCTCTCTCTTGAGCCTCGGCGCTAGGTGAGTGAACGTCAGCTCCGAAGATGAGACGGTGCCCGCTATGACCTCAACACTCGATTGTCTGGGGAAAGAGGTTGGGTGTCGGGGTGATGATCAATGTAGAGGCCTTTGCCGCGCCATCACGATAATCTGCTCACGATCTGCTCCTTCGCAAGCTCGCATAGGGCTAGATCGAGCACCATGAGGTCTCTTCTATTATCCATCTGATCGAGGTCATGCAACAGGCTACATGGCTTGCTGAAGAAGATCCTTGAGGCAGGGTCACTCATCCTCACAAGTGCTGCGCTGCAGATTCCATCAGCATCCTCATGCGCTATGATCTGCACCATTATTCTCGGCTCATGATGGAAGCTTCGAGTATTTCAGGCAGGACGTTTCCCAAACATCTGCTCGGCAATTCTTAATTCGCTCGCTCCTACGCTCTGAGTTGATAACCTTGGCTCCCCCCAGCCTCTTCGATCATCCTCTGATCAATGCAGAGTCGATCGAGAGGCGAACCTATCAAGAAAGGGTGGCCGAGAATGCACTCCGCGGAAACACTCTCGTCTCCATACCGACTGGACTAGGGAAATCCCTGATCGCTGCCTTGGTTGCTGCAAGGAGACTGGATCAATACCCGGAAAAACATGTGGTGGTCTTGGCGCCGACACGCCCACTGGTAGAACAACACTACAATACGTTCAAGCGATTGCTACGACTCGATCCCAGAGAATTCTCCTGCATAACGGGGCAGATGTCTCCCGATGACAGAAACCAGGCCTGGGCGAAGCGACTGATCGTTTCCACGCCTCAAGTCTTTGTCAACGATCTAATATCCGGGAAGATTAACCTCGCCACGATATCTCTCCTCGTGTTCGATGAGGCCCATAGGGCTGTGGGCGACTACGCTTACACGTACATCGGAGAAAGGTACGCCAAAGTTATGCATGGTCTTGTGCTAGGACTGACCGCGTCTCCAGGATCAAGCAAGGAAGCAATACAGGGAGTCTGCAACAACCTCAACATCAAACACGTCGAAGCTCGGACGATCTCAGATCAAGACGTGAAACCGTTCGTTGGAGGAATCAAGGTTGACTGGATCCCCGTGGAACTGCCCCCTGTTTTCCGAGAAGTCAAGCGGATGCTCGATGATTATGCGAAGGATGTTCTGAAGGGAGCCAGAGACTACGGTTATCTACCGACCGCAGATGCCGACAGAATTCGACTACGCGACATCCTTGCCGCGAGGGAGAAGATCCGTCATGACATGATTCATGAACCAGCTGCCAAAGAGTTGCTTCGAAGAATATCGTTCGGCCTCTACTCATCCATACATGCGCTTAAGGCCACGGAGCTCCTTGAGACACAAGGATTCTCGCCACTGAAGGCTTACCTTAACGGCCTTCAGGAACGAGCACAGAAGCGAGCTATGCCTTGGCTCAGGGCATTCCTCGAAGATCCCAGAATCGTGAATATTTCAGGCATAGCATCGCAGGAATTAGAGAAGGGTAACGAACATCCAAAATTGCAGGTCCTCATCGCAAGGGTCAAAGAAACATTCGCGCTTGGTTCTAGGCGCGTCATCGTATTCACCAACTACAGAGCAACCGCGGCTAGGCTAGTTGAAGAGCTAAGCAAGGCGCCCGGGGTCTCAGCCGTTCGGCTTGTGGGGCAGCAAACGAAGAGCGCCGACAAGGGCCTCTCTCAGAAACAACAGACGATGCTCCTTGAAGATTTCAAATCAGGTCAGTACAATGTCCTAGTCGCCACCCAGATCGGCGAAGAAGGTCTTGACATAGTCGAATGCGATGAGGTCATATTCTATGACACGGTCCCCAGCGCAATCAGATTCATTCAGCGGAGAGGAAGGACAGGCAGAAAAGGCCCTGGGAAAGCAACCGTACTGATGGCTATCGGAACCAGAGATGAGGCATACTATTACATCTCGCGACGACGAGAAAGAATGATGGCCGTCGCTTTGAAGCAGGTCGCTTCCCAGGCGACCGAAATGGAACCCAACCAGCCTAACTTGGAAGAGTACCTGAAGGAAGAGCCTATGAGAGAAGCCACGCAGAAACCCACGATCATTGTAGACTCACGTGAACTTGGCTCACCAACGACGAGGGAACTCTCCAAATACGATATCCTCATCACACAAGAGACCCTAAGCATAGGCGACTTCATCATATCAGATCGAACAGCGATAGAACGAAAAACCGCCGAGGACTTCGTTGCCTCGATAATTGACGGGAGACTCTTTGAGCAGATTTCTAATCTCAAGTCCGCTTATGAAATGCCGATCCTGCTGATTGAAGGCGAGAGTTTCCAGACATCCCGCAACATCGCTCCTGAAGCTGTTATGGGAGCGGTTGCAAGCATCATAATGGACTTCAGCGTATCCGTGGTGTGGACCAGAAGCCCTCAGGAGACTGCCCTCCTGTTGCTTTCGATCGCAAGGCGTGAACAGTCAAAGGGAGAACGTCGGCCCCGGATAAGAATGGAGCGCAAGCCTGAGTCGCTTGTGCATGAGCAGGAATTTGTTGTGGCAGGTCTACCGCTAGTTGACAGAGTCATTGCTAGGCGGCTGCTCAAAGCCTTCGGAACCGTCGAGAAGGTCTTCGTTGCTTCGGAGAAGGAGCTCCAAAACGTGGAAGGAATAGGCAAGAAGATCTCTGATCGGATTAGAAAGCTGCTCACCACCCCATACAAGGATGAAGACATGACCATCCATGGCTAGCTTTGGCTCAAGTTGCGGCAAATTCTATCTGGCGTGTCAACGATAGGAATGTTTACCGTTCATCTTTTTTCAAGAGCCATGTACGCAATGACGCTCGCCAAAATGCAGAGAATACACACAGCTAGGAAGGGAGCGTGGAATCCTTGATAGTCTGTCAGTGCTCCAATTATCACGGGCCCCAATATGATACCAATGTCGCAGAATATTCTGTAAAACCCAATGTAGAATCCTTCATGCTTGGGCTCTGCTCCTTTGACAACGGCTGACGCCTGCACAGGATTAACCATTCCTGTCGCTATGCCGAGCACAACGGCTACGACCGACATGGCGAAGAAATCTCCACTGAGAATGAAAGCGTAACTTGAAGCTGCGGCCATCAGAAACCCTGCCACAAGCAAGGGTTTGGCCCCACCCTTGTCAATAATCGAACCTGACCAAACGAGCGCTATCAGGCTAGAAAACGCGGCCAAGCTAAGAATCACTCCTATCTCGGCTGTCGATAGCTTGACAACCTGTTCTCCATACAGTGGTATCGCAGTCATACGAACTCCAGAGTTCAGAATGAATAGGACGACAGCGGTGAAGCCGACGATCCAGACTTCTCTGTTGCCTAACACCTCTCTCAGGAGTATTCTGAATTCCGGAAATCCGCTCTTCGGCTGCCTCTCCCTTTTAGGAATCTCGGCGACTTTGATGTGAACGAAGACAGCCGCAACAAGAGAAAGAAATGCCAATGCAAAGAAAGGAGCTTGGAGACCCCATACCGCAAGAAAGCCCCCGATGGAAGGGCCCACCGCCGTCCCCAGGAAGAAGCTCCCTTGGTAATAGCTCATGTATCTTCCTAGTTGACTGACTGGCGTAATGTCGACAAGTAGCGTCATTGCAGCGGTAGTGAAAAGCGCCGATCCAACACCCTGAACAAAACGTGCGAGGATAAGGTAGTAGATATTGCCCGCAAACGCGGCCATCAAAGCAGCGGCGGCAAGAATTGCAAGGCCCACTAACATCAAGGGTTTTCTGCTGCGAATGTCCGCTAGCGACCCAGCAGGCAGATCCGTGAAGAGCCTTGCCAAACCGAACGAAGACACAACCACCCCGACAAGGGAATACGAGACTCCAAAATGCTCAGCGTAAAGTGGGAGTATCGGTCCGACTATCCCAACACCCAGCATGGCAAAGAAGGCTGAAATGCATAGGATGAGCAGACTCGAGTTGATACTCCGCATTAGGTCTTCAGTTCTCCACTATCTGATGGGCACATCTCAAACGCATCACAAACATGTTTGATTCAACTAGATGGCAATCCGACCAATATAGACTGAACTTACTAAGCTCTTAGTTCAGGACCGAAGACATGAAATCCATCGAACCATCTCCTGAACGTCGCTCAATAAGTGAGTTGTGAGACGTTGAGTGAGTGTACGATTTCCGCTAGGAAATTCCGCGGAGATGAGTTAGG
>CAYGWT010000210.1:0-3615 GCA_964353625.1 uncultured Candidatus Bathyarchaeia archaeon
CTTGTCGTCTAGATGCCCCGAGATCTCAAAGATGAGACTGACCGCGTATCGGGTCAGAGAACTTGACCCTGAAAGCGCAACAGCAGCAAAAGTTGCTGTCCACATCGACTACAGTAACACCCAAACTGACTGGACGGCAGCCGCTGTCTCAACCAACATCCTCGACGCAAGCCTCAGAGCCCTCGTCGACGGCTACCAGTATTTCTTGTGGATGGAGGATAGAAAGCAAAGAGTGGCTCTTGGTTCCGGATCAGCTAAACGGTAGAATACGCGGAGATTCAAGACCTGAATCGTGCGTCGAAGGACAAATACGAATAAAGAGAGCCAGATGGCGAGCACGTAAAGATCCAGATCTGTGAAGCCCCAATCATGGAAGATAGCTAGGCACTTTCTCTTTTCCTCGAGATCATCAGCCAATAGTTAAAGAGTTGAAGCTACTGCTAGACTCGTGAGTCAGGCGTGTCCTTAGCTGACTCCTTTGAAACATGCTTGGTTGTGAGGTGAAGATAGTGAAAGTTAGTGCAAGGAATGTCTTGAAAGGCAAAGTGAAAAGCGTTGAACACGGCTCCGTGAATTCTGAAGTCGTCATTCAACTACCCGGCGGAACTGAGATTGTCTCAATCATTACCAAGACCGCGGCTCAGAACTTGGGATTGAAGGAAGGTAAAGAGGCCTACGCCATCATCAAGGCATCCAACGTCATACTAGGCACGGATTGACAAACATGCGTGTAATTCAGAGTAAGGCCCCTACGGGACGTTCCGTGAGATAGAGAGCAGTGTTTTTGGGTGACATTAGCTCATCCTTGGGCCTTGATAGGTCATGGTAAAGGTAGTTGTCAAAAGCTCAGAAAACGGACCTAACAAGATCTGGGTTGATGACAAGAAAATTACAGCTCTCTGTAGATGCGGTCAATCCAAGACCATGCCATACTGCGACGGGACTCATAGAGAGTGCGGGTTCACTGCAAAGGCAGCAGAAGTGACAGTATCGGAATGAGCCCGCACAACTCCTGGCCATAACATGAATTCAAGATTGTCAGTGCGGCTTTCTGCGGCATGACAGTGTGAGGCGCCCTGCCAGCACACATTTTCTTCGTTCGATTCACGGGAGCAGTTTGACCTCTACCTCGGTGCCCTTCTCAATCCTCTTTGTCCCGATGGGAATGATGACCAGCCCATTGGCATGACTCATGCTTGTGATATTGCTACCCATCCGAAAAACCGGAACAGCACTTTCCCCCTCAACTCTCACGGGATAGAACACTTCTCGCTCGCCATCAGAACTGATGGCGCCGCTCAGGATTGCCCTTACTCTCCTCATCTCGACCGAAGGCAATCCAGCTATCTTCCTAAGGACTGGAATCAGGAATACGTAGGCATTGGTCAGACAGCTGGTAGGATTCCCGGGCATTCCGAAAACCGGTTTTCCCTGCACAGTACCAAAGAGGGTTGGTTTGCCGGGCTTAACCCTAAGGCCATGAAAGTGCACAACGCCGACCTCCTCAACCGTTGCTGCGAGGAGATCCTTGCTGCCGACGCTACTTCCACCGCTGAAAACTGCAATATCGAAAGCGGCGACCTCTTTCACGGCCGCCAGAAGCTCCTGAGGGTTATCCACAACAAGCCCCTTCCTCATGGGTATGCATCCACTCATCTGCACGATGCTGGTCAGCGTACAGCTGTTGATGTCGTATATCTGCCCCGGTTTGGCCGTTCCGCCTTGGGGGACAATCTCGTTGCCTGTACTGTAGATGGCGACCCGAGGTTTAGCGTATACCTTGAGAGCGGCAAGCCCTAATGCGGCTGCAGCCCCGAGTTTGCCAGGCGTTAGAACTTCACCAGCCTTGGCGACGATCTCACCGCGCTTGATATCCTCGCCTTCATCGGCAACGTTTTCTCCGAGCTCTGCTTCACACATTATCTCAACAGTGTTTCCAGACAGTCTGGTGTACTCGACCATCACGACGGCGTCAGTTCCTTTCGGCAAAGGGCTCCCTGTAGCTATCTCGACACACTCATTGTCGCTGACGTTGATGTCGATGGATTCCCCTGCGTGCCTTGCTCCGATCAGCCTGAGTCTCCTCGGTTTTGATTCGGAGGCATCCATCGTGTCTTTGGCCTTCACCGCGTAGCCGTCCATGGAAGCTCTTCTAAAGGGAGGTACGTTGATTTCGGCGGTGACGTTGGCCGCGAGCACCCTTCCAGCCGCTTCTTCCAGAGGCACATCCTCCATTCTGCTGATATGATTCACATTTGCATCGATAATTCGTTCGGCCTCAACCCGAGACACTAGTTTTTCGAAAGGTTTCATCGTCATTGTCTCTTCAGCTCCCACAGCATATGGCCAATGCTGGGAAGGATGATCTTGCTCAATGCAAGCTTGACAGCATTTTTGGAACCAGGAAGACAGAATATGATCTTTCCTTTCGCGATGCCGGCAGTGCTGCGGCTTAGGGCCGAGGCGGGGCCGACGTCTTTGTAGCTGAGACGCCTGAAGAGCTCTCCGAAACCTGGGAGATCTTTTTCCAGCAGTTGCCTTAATGCGTCAACGGTCTTGTCCTTCGAGCCGATTCCAGTGCCACCGCTTGTGATAATGACTTGGGTGGTAGGGTCATCTAGATGCTTCTCCACATTTGCTCTGATTCTCTCGGCGTCGTTAGGGACTATTGTGTGGCTGGTTACCTTGTGACCTTTGGCTTCGATCAGTTTCTTAGCCGCGATACCCGTCTCGTCATCTTCAGTGTTGCGTTCATCGCTTGTAATAACGAGGGCGAAAACTGCTTTCGTTTTCCGGTTCAGGTCATGCTCGCTCATTTCTTCATTTTCTCCGTGACTCTGATATCCGCGATTTTCGTGGAAGGGTACTGCCCGTTCTCGTTCTTCTCTAGATACTTCACCATATCCCAGATGGTAAGTAAGGCAACTGATACGCCAGTGAGAGCTTCCATTTCGACTCCTGTCTTGTATGTAGCCGTGACCCTGCATCTCGCTTCCACCCAATCGACACCGATAGTGAAGTCCGCGTCCACACTGCCGATAGGTATGTTGTGACACATCGGAATCAGATCGGGTGTCTTCTTCACCGCATGGATGCACGCGATCTCAGCTGCGGCTAAGGGATCTCCCTTCTTGACGTTGCCTGACTTGATCGCCGCGATGGTCTCTTTCTTAAGGATGATTCGTCCGACTGCTTCGGCTTTCCGAAGAACTGTGTCTTTTCCCGAGATGTCTACCATTCCGAAGGGATCAACTGTCTTCATGTTTGCCCATCTCTACCCAACGTTCGCCGGTACTAGTGTGTTCTCGTTTCCAGATCGGGACTCGTTTCTTCAGTTCATCTATGGCGTACCTGCATGCGTCAAAGGCCTCGGCGCGATGCCCGGCCGAGACGGCGATGAGCACGATGTTCTCGCCCAAGTGGAGGTCGCCGAAACGGTGAATGATCCTCACATCATTGACGTTGAACTTTTTGATCGCCTCATCTCTTATGGTGCGAAGCTGCTTATCTGCCATCTCCGGGTAGATTTCGATCTCCATGCGTTCGATCGCTTCCCCCTCGGACTCGCCTCGTACCGTCCCAATGAAGGTGACGATGCCGCCGACTGAGGATGCC
>CAYGWT010000211.1:0-6797 GCA_964353625.1 uncultured Candidatus Bathyarchaeia archaeon
GATGGGTGACATCGGACACATTGCAGAATGGGCCTCGCGGACCCAAATGCAGTGAAGGCAGCGGAGATCACCATATTCGATCCTGTCAGACCCATGCTGGCAGAGATGGCAAATAGCATCCGGGACGTTCTTGAATACCAAAAGCATGGCACTGCATTCGAATACAAGTACGACGGTGCGCGAGTGCAGATCCATAAACAGGGTGAGAAAGTCCGAATCTTTAGCAAGAGGCTAAGCGATGTCACCGCAAGTATGCCAGAGATCGTAACGATCGCCAGAGATCGTGTGAGAAGCAAACAAGTTCTCCTCGAGGCGGAGGTAATAACCGTCGATGGCAATGGAACCTCCTACCGTTTCAGGATCTCAACCGTCGATTTAGGCGAGTTCATGACATTGCGAGGGCTACCACTGAGATCCCGCTGGAGCTGCATCTTTTTGACATTCTTGTGCTTGGCGACAATGAGTTAATGGACAGAAGCTCCATGGAAAGACGAGAACTCTTGGAGCAAGATGCTCCGCAAGAAATGCTAGCGCCTCGCCAGATTTCCAGAGACGAGGCGGAGATTGAATCTCTCTTCGACAGGGCGCTTTCCGAGGGACATGAGGGCCTGATAGCGAAAGCTTTGGATAGCAAATATGAAGTCGGAAAAAGAGGCAAAAGATGGTTCAAGCTGAAGCGAGCGGAGACACTGGACCTAGCCATCGTTGCGGCATACTGGGGATATGGCCGCAGAACCGGCTGGCTATCCAGCTATCGCCTAGCAGTTCGAGACGAAAACGCCGGTGGTTTCTAGTAGTAGGGAAGACCTTCAAGGGCCTGACCGATGAAGAGTTCATAGAGATGACCAACAGGCTCCAAGAACTGAAATCATAGGAAACGGGCTTCACCGTCACCGTTAAACCCAGTATAGTCGTCGAAGTTGCATACGATGAAATTCAACGAAGCCCCCACTACAAGTCAGGTTTTGCGCTGAGATTCGCAAGAATAGCGAGAATCAGAAATGACAAGAGTGTCGATGAGGTAGATTCTCTGCAACGGCTACAAAGCCTCTACGACAAACAATTCGCTAGAAAGGGTATGCTTAATTGACAAGTATCTTATCGAGTGGAACACCTCTCCGTGCTTTGTTCGAGCGAGTCTAGAGGGGTTTTAGAATGATTGGAATCCATGCTGGTGGCAATGCTTGAAGTTCTGTGATAAATGCGGATCATACATGCAGAAGGTATCCGGCGGATTCTCTTGTTCCAAGTGTGGGAATCAGGTTCATGATCAGGCGGTCCAAGTTCGACATCTTGAACATTCTCAATCCTCTGGGGTTGAAGTGGTCGAGAGAACAGAAGCTGAGTATGTGACGGTTCGCGAAATATGCCCTCAATGCGGCAATCCCGAAGCCTATCGCAGCGTTTCTGCCGTAACCGGAGAGCATGCAGGGATCAGACAAGAGAGATCAATAGAGCGCTTGAGATGCACAAAGTGCCAGCATTCCTGGAGCAGAACGTGAGCGTGATATACGAACGCTTTCTGGCTATGTCACCCAAGATCGATGCTTGGCAACTGAATGAGGCAGGCACTTAAGTTGCGAACTTGTGTGCTGTTCAGCGGAGGAAAAGACAGCACATTCGCACTCTGGTGGGCTATTCATCAAGCACACGAGGTAGTATGCCTTCTCACGATTTTTCCTGAACGGAGCGATTCATGGATGTTTCATCATCCCGGCCTGGAGTGGACTCGCCTTCAGGCTGAGGCCATCGGCATTACGCAAGTAACCGCGAGGGCTTCCGGTGTCAAAGAAGAGGAACTTCGACCCATGAAGGAAGCTCTGCTGGGACTTGCCAACACGCATAAGATCGAGTGTGTTGTAACGGGCGCAATTGCCAGTGAGTACCAGAATTCACGCATAGAGAGAATCTGTAGTGAGCTTGGTCTCCGATCAATCGCTCCTTTGTGGAAGAGAGACCCGGAAGGCCTGTTGAGAGAGCAAGTTCAGATGGGCTTCCAGTTCATACTGACAGCATGCATGGCCATGGGCCTAGACTCGAGCTGGCTCGGACGTAAAGTCGACAGCGAAGCCATAGATGAGCTAAAAGGCATTAGCAGAAAGTACGGTATCAGCTTGGTCTTCGAAGGAGGCGAAGCAGAGACCTACGTAACAGACGCCCCCATTTTTGGGAAAAGAATCCGAATTACTGAAGCACGGCCGATGTGGAAACTAGACTCGGGCCACCTCGATATTATCAGAGCCGACTTAACCGAAAAATCCGCTTAGCTCTTGGCCGAACGAGCTAGCAGATCTTGTGTTACTCGGTCAACATTGTCCGCGATCTTCTTCGGATCTAGCGTGATGAACTGGCGCTTTTCCATTAAGAGACGGCCATTGACGATGGTTGAGTCGACATTGGCGCGGCCTGCCGAGTAGACAAGATCAGAGATCACAGTGTCTTTCCCGTGGATAGGCATCAGGTTAGGGCCGCGAGTATCCACGAGAATCATGTCGGCTAACTTGCCTGCTTCTATGCTTCCGATAGTCTCCTCCATACCCAACGCTTTGGCTCCTTCTCTGGTTGCGAGGTCAAGAACCATTTGAGCTGGCAATGCGGTGGGATCCGAACGAGAGTGTTTGTGCAACAGTGCACAGACTTTCATGGTCTCGAACATGTCCAAGGTATTGTTGCTTGCTGCACCATCGGTGCCAAGTCCTACAGAGACACCGCTTCGCAGCATCTCTGGAACCGGTGCCGTCCCGCCT
The DNA here is from genome assembly GCA_964353625.1 of uncultured Candidatus Bathyarchaeia archaeon. Taxonomy (GTDB): domain Archaea; phylum Thermoproteota; class Bathyarchaeia; order 40CM-2-53-6; family 40CM-2-53-6; genus CAVPLU01. Next base: position 2,748 of record CAYGWT010000211.1, read on the forward strand.
ACGGCGAGTTTCATGTTCGACACAGGACAATGAGCCACTTTTGTGCCTGATTTGCCTAACAGTTTAATCTCGTTGCTGCTGAGCCATACGCAGTGTGCTCCAATAACATTGGGGCCGAGGAAACCGATTCTGTCTAGATATTCGACAACCTTCATTTTTCGTTTGTTCTCTATGTCAGCTTGTTCTGTTTTCGTTTCCGCTATGTGGGTGTGAACTGAAATGTGTTCCCTGTCAGCAGTCTCCTTCGCCCAGAGGAGCGTCTCTTCTGAACAGGAATAGGCAGCGTGGGGCGCTATGGCAGGTGTAACAAGATCGTTTCTCAACCGCTTGAGGAAGTCAAGCACCTTGCTGGCGTTCTCTTTGTGGAGTTTCGGATCAGGAGTGTCATCTATGACGATTGAAGATAGAACTGCTCTAAGGCCAGCTTCACAAACCGCCTTTACCTCTTCCTCAACGAAGAAGTACATGTCGTTGAAAGTCGTGGTTCCGGAGGAAATCATTTCTAGGCAGCCGAGCATGTTTCCCCAATAGCATGTCTCCCCTGTCATGTTAAGCTCAAGTTTCCAGATTCTGTTGCTGAGCCGCTCTTGTAGTTGCATGTCGTCAGCGTATCCCCTGAAGATAACCATCGGGACGTGCGTATGGGCATTGACAAGCCCAGGTAGAAGGATCATCCCTTGCGCATCTAGAACTCGGTCAGCGTCGCTCGACACGTTCTCGCCGATCTCTGCAATCCGCCCGTCTTTGACAAACACCGAGGAGTTCCTGAGAACATTCCTAGAGGCGTCCTGAGTTACTATCCAAGAGCAATTACGAACAAGAAGAGACATGGCTCGCCCGTCGTCAAGACTTCCTTCAGTCCGCAAAAAGCCTTCACTCAGTGATCCTTACCGGGATGGAAACCATTACCCCCCCTTGGCTCCACGTTTATCGCCAAACCAGCAACATCTACGATCTGTGTGGGATTGTGGGTTATTCGATTGTTGCGTGTCTCTTCCTCAGTTCATTCTCTGTTAGGCCAAGACGCCGCATCAATTCTACAACGATTCCATCCAAGAACGTCATCATACTGACCTCAAAGACAGTCCCAAGCGGGGCCATTGGCTCATGTTCTCCCATGAGCTGTCTTAGGAAGTAATCTCTTTCATCCGCGACCTTCGTGCGGCCCTTGATGATTACTATATGATCCGCCAATTTTGCAATATCAGAATCTAGATAGGATGTAATGGCGATGATCCTTGCACCAACAGTCTTGCCAATCTCAGCGGCCGTAACGACGAGTTTAGTTGTGCCCGACCCTGACAATGCGATAATTAGGTCGCCTCTTCCGATCGAAGGTGTGATCGTCTCTCCCATTACGTACACCTGGAAGCCTAGGTGCATTAGCCGCATCGCGAAGGCTCGTCCCATTAGGCCAGATCTTCCGGCTCCTAACACGAGAATACGCCGATCGGTGGAGGCGAGCATCTCTACAACCATCTTCTCCACTTGGTCTAGGTCGACTCGCGTCAGAGATTCTCTGACACTTTCAATGAGATCCTTGGTCACGCGCTGATACGATTCCAGCCGCAAATAGACACCGATCATAAGGTAGAACGAGACAAGCCTCTTTACTCTTGCCATTGCGTCCGCGTGCTCTATCTGCAGCGACCGTCTCTAGCACTCAGGGCAATTGTCTGCTAGTCAGAACCACGGGAATACCTTCGGCATCTTGATCGGGACATCAAGCGTTGGAAGCTGTACAAAGAAATACACGTACACCGCCAACGCGAACATCAGCGCTGTCAAAATGATGACAAGGTAATCAGTAGATTTCATCCGTAGCACAATTAGCGGCTGGCGGTTCGGGCTCGCTCCGAATCCTCTTGATTCAAGGGCCTCTGCAAGCTCGATGCTCCTTCTGATAGCAGACACTATTAGCGGAATCAGAATTGGTATGTAATTCCTTATCCGCTTCATGAAATTACCCTTATCGAGCTCCAGGCCTCTGGATCGCTGCGCGTCTATTACAGTCTGGGCGTCAAGCGCCATCGTCGGAACCAATCGGACCGCCGTTGTAAATGTGAATGAGAGCGTGTACGGCACGTGTGCTTGTTCAAGAGCCAGGCCCAGATCGTCGGGCGAGGTAGTCATGAAGAACAGCGAAAAAGCGGACATGAGTGTAACAAACCTAATGGTCATTGCTGCGGAGAACACAAACGTCGATCCGAAGACGAAGTTCATCACAAAAATGAGCACAGCAAGGAGAAGACCGGCCCTCATCGACCCCGCCCATTTCTTCCAACACTTCGAGACGTAGACGATCGGCGGTTGAACGAGGAAGATCACAAGCAATGCGTAGATGTTAGAGAACAAAAGTGCAGCTGAAAATAACCCCATCGTCATGATGAACTTCGCACGAGGATCCATCATGTGAATAGGTGTCGGAAGCTTGGCAAACTTGAAACCGTCGAAAATCCTTAGCGACACTCACTGCTTCCTCCTTAGTGCCTCCAGAATCGCCCGCTCCGCAGAGTATACATCGATAGCTCGTGCGGATAATCCGAAGTCTCTGAGTTGGTACATGAGCTCTCCGATCTGTGGTCGCGTGAGCGATGCCCTCTCAAGCAGTTGTCCGTCCGTGAGAAGATCCTCTGCAAGGCGATCTCCTATAATCAGTCCCTTCGATAGCAAGACGATTCTAGGCTTACATTCCGCTACGAACTCGACGTCATGAGTGATGATTATGACGGTCTTTCCCTGAGTATTCAGCTGGATGATGAAGTTCCTCAGACGGTCCTTCTGTTGATAGTCTTGACCGATAGTCGGCTCATCGAGGATTACATGCTTCGGATTCCACACTAGTACTGCCGCTAAGGCAACTCTCTTCCTTTCTCCCCCGCTTAAGACGAATGGAGATGATTCTGCATAACGAGTTAGGTCAAGGGTTTCTAGGATGCTAGCGACTCGACGTTCGATAGTATCTTCTTTGTAACCAAAGTTCCTAAGTGAAAATGCGAGCTCCTCGCGGACGGTCTCGGAGAAGAGCTGGTGGTCTGGATTCTGGAACACAAGCCCAACGTCCCTTGAGAGCCTCGCGACACTGGCATCGTGAGTGTCAACGCCGTCCACCTCTACTCTTCCGGTGGTGGGCGCGAGAAGGCCATTGAAGGTCTTAACTAGAGTGGTCTTTCCGGCTCCGTTTTCTCCCATGATGGCTACGAATTCACCGTCGTTAATGGTTAGGTCGATGCCTCGAAGTACGTCGGGATAGCCAGGGTACGCGAACGTGAGGTTCTGGGTTTCTATCATTTGCTCAACATCTTCCTGAGAATGCCAGCTGCTGCATCAACCGTAGTCGGTGTGTGAGTGAATTCGAAACCGTCTCTTTGCAAGAGGTTGAATAACGTCGTGACTCTGGGAAGTCCGATTCCGATCAGTCGGGCTTGCTCGCCATAAACATCGCTCGGAGTCCCATCTAGAACGATCTTTCCGCTATCCATCACAACGACTCGATTTGCATGCCTAGACACAATATCAAGTCGATGTTCAACAAGGATAATGGTGATCCCAAGCCTCCCGTTGAGGTCAGAAATAACTTCTAGAATCTCCAATGCTGATTTTGGGTCCAGGAACGAGGTAGGCTCGTCTAGGATCATGACTTTCGGTTGCATTGCTAGAACCGACGCGATCGCTGCTCGTTGCTGTTGTCCTCCGGAGAGCTCGTAGGGAGGCTTGTCTTTGAGGTGGGCTATCCCGGTGGCATCAAGCGCCCAGTCAACGCGCTTCCTGGTCTCTTCTCTGCTCAGGCCAAGGTTCTCGGCGCCGAAGGCAACATCCCTCTCCACGCTTAGTGAGAAGAGCTGATTCTCGGGATTTTGAAAAACCATGCCGACGTGAGCTGCCAGCTCGGCCGTTGTGTGGTCTTTCACATTCATATTGCCAACGATCAGTTCGCCGGAAAAGTCGCCCGAGTAGAAGTTCGGGATGAGTCCGTTTAGGCATCTGCAGATTGTCGTCTTCCCGCATCCGCTTGGGCCTGTTAGGACAACGAACTCACCCGGTTCAACT
>CAYGWT010000212.1:0-1936 GCA_964353625.1 uncultured Candidatus Bathyarchaeia archaeon
CGTCTGTCTTCCCGCTTCGAGTGGGGTCTTATCGCCGACATCAGCAAACCCGACTACGAGACGAAAGTGGCAATTCTGAAGAAGAAGGCGGAACTCGACAAAATCGACGTCCCCCAAGAAGTACTCGAGTATATCGCCGCGAATATCGGCAGCAACATACGGGAGCTCGAGGGCGCGTTGATGCGAGTCCTTGCAACAGCCTCCCTTACGAACGAAGAGGTAACGTTGAGTTTCACCGAGGAAACGCTCAAGGACATCATCCCCGTCATCAACCGTCCCATAACTATTGATGCCATCATGGAGGCTGTCGCAGCATACTTCAAGATCACCGTGTCCGACCTTCAGGCAAAACGACGGAGTCAGGATGTTGCCATGCCCCGGCAGATTGCGATGTACATGAGTCGAGACCTGACCGAAGCCTCTCTCCCCTACATCGGCGAGAAATTTGGTGGACGCGATCATACCACCGTCATCTATGCGTGTCAGAAGATCCAGGCAGACATGAAAGGTAACGAAGCCCTGCGGGCACTCATTGATACCTTGGTAAAACAGCTGAAGAGGGGTGTATAGGGTGTCAGTACTATTCTCATGTAGAGAATCTGTGGACACTGTGGATATTGTACATAGGTTCTCCACAGGCTTTTCGATGCCGCAGTCATTTCCCAGCACTTGCATTCAGCCATCCGCCAACACTGCCAAGCACCTTATTACTATGATGATGTCAAAGATAGTCTCTTCGTACTAATTGGGAGGATACATGAAACTAGTAGCAAAAGCTGACGGACTAGGTAAGAAACTCGCACAGCATGCAAAGGTCATACAGCAGAAGAGTTCGACCTTTACCTCTGATGCAGTTCTCCTTTCAGCAGAAGGTGAAATGCTTCGATTGACAAGTACTGATCTCACAACGTACTTGTCCAATGCGGAACCTGCCCAGGTATTGGAGCCGGGGCGTTCTCTTGTGCCCTTCAAGTTCTTGAAGGACATTGTCTCGGCTCTCTCGGGTGATATTACCATTGAGGGAGATGAGAAGAAACTCCAGATTCTATCGGGACATACTCACTATGATCTTTCGTGCTACCAGTTGGATACGTTTCCAACAGTTCCCGAAATCAAGGAAGGTCGAGAGTACGAGTTCAGTTTGAATGAGTATACAAATGCTATTGGACGCGTACTTCCATGTGTGGAACGAAATGAGAAGCGGCGACTGGAATTTCAGGGAATACTCCTTGAACAGACAAAGGAGTTCTTTCGATTTGTAGCCACTGATTCCCGTCGTCTTGGCTACGTTCAGTTTGACTTCAAGCGCGACCCGCTGCGTGCGATCGTACCAACAAAAGTCTTTGAATCATTCAAACCAACAAGTGATGTCCGGATTGTTGTTACGGAGGACGAGTGTCTCTTCTCGTCGGGAGATATCCAGATCGTCTCACTACTTATCGGGGCAGAGTTTCCAAACTATGGCGATATCATTCCACGAGAGTGGGAATATACCGTCGCCGTAGATCGAACTGACATACTGGATTCTCTGCGTCGAGTTGGTGTTGTCGTCTTTGGCGGTACGGATGTTGTGACACTCCAGTTCAAAGATGGACATCTCCGCGTTCAGGCCAGTGCACAGGATCAAGGAAATGCCAGTGACGAGATTAACTACGAGGGTGAGGCGGGGGGCCTTTCAATTTCATTCTTCGGAACGAAACTGCTCGACGGCATTGCGTGCGTTTCTACCGAACACGTCGAGATATGTATGAACAGTGCCGTTCATCCCGTCATCATACGAGATCAGGGTAAGGACAACTTCCTGTATCTTGTTATGCCGCACAAACAGATGGAATAGTCGCCCACGAAGAAGGGCAATGTATCTCGAATCGTTGTGGGTACAGGGGTTTCGGGTACTAGAGGACAAGCACCTGCGAGAACTTGGGCCACTTGTCGT
>CAYGWT010000213.1:0-4733 GCA_964353625.1 uncultured Candidatus Bathyarchaeia archaeon
GGCGCCATTGCTATGCTTAGTCCATTAGGCTGTTTGACCGCTACACCACCGGGCTACGCAAACAGTTGAGAGCGCTTGTGCCCGTAAAAACCTTCACCTCCGGAACTTCTTGATCCGCAGCGTTGACGATTTGCGACTAGACGCGCGAAAATACGAGTACCAAATCTCTGCTCACTGTGAGATCGCAGAATTCGGAATCGTTATCATGGAAGCTCCAGATGTCGCGAAGATGCAGCAACTCACCATCAAAAGTATTCAAACACGCTTGGAGCTCATCGAAGTTTAGGAAGGAACGGATGCGGGCGCGGTCCTATCGCTCGTCGATTTCCAGTGGAGACACTAGAATCCGTTCTATATACACTTTGGAGGCATGCTCAGTATCTTTAGGGAAGTGTTAAGACCAATCTGCACGGAGTCCAACGGCTAACGATGAGCCTACGGCCCCTGGCGGACAGACGTCCGCGCTGGCGAGGTCGTCTATGGCCTTTCGGGTCGCTGTATAGCTCAGTGTCTCTAGGGTGTGAGTAGTTGAAAGCTACGACGCTTGAATTGACAATGACTTCGTTGAACGCTGCCTTGTACGTGGCAATTGGCTATCTTACTTTCTTGGGCGTATTTGCTCCCCTAGTAGGAGTTGTTCGTTTCTGGGGCATTGCCGTGCTCATTCCGGCCGTTTTTGCAGTCCTATTCGGACCATTCGTTGGTGGGGTTGGAGCAGCCATGGGGATATTCCTCAGTGATATGCTAGTTCACGGGAACGCGTTGCTGAGTCTCGCGGTAGGTGTCCCTGCAAACTTCGTAATGTTCTATCTGATAGGGTATTTTTCGCGAAAAATCACAAGCGTCCGAAAGATGAACTTTGGGATAGCGACTGGGTGCATAGGCATTCTCGCAGTGTTTCTCATTCGATGGATTGTTGAGGCTCAAACAGACATCTTCAGCGCGTTCTTGATAGTGATGTTCTCAGGTCTAAGCGTCATCTCGATGATTGCTGTGAATAGGTTCTCAACTAGATGGAGGAGTTACGCACTGGGCGCGATTGTGGGGAACGCCATTGGTAGCACAATAGTTGGACTTGGACTCTGGGCCTTCAGCCAATTCTTCCTACTTCCGGAGGGGATGGGATCCCATGTGCCGCTGTCTGCGGGCTTGATTTGGTTTGTTTGGACTTTCTCCAATCAGATGCCTTTCCTGCTTATCTTTGGCCCTCCAATTCTGAGTGCTTGCGTTCGGGCATTTCCAAGCTTGACCGGACTTCGATCGTAGCGAGCAAGAGCAGCAATGCATGAGGCGACGGCTTTTTCGCCGGCGGGCATCTCGAGCTTCTTCGAGATTCGGGACAAGCGGCCCGACGGTCGCCCGTTCAAAGATCCTTCATACGCCGGCGCCCGAGGTGGCGGGTTGGTGATATCCAGAGGCGTGCTCACTCGTGTGCGATTGAAGCACGCAAACACATCGCGGATTTCTGTTCGAATCAACAAGCGGCTTGCCAAGGAAGCGAGGACTACCATTTCAGCGATCTCAAGACTTCTTCAGGTCTCGGGAGAGAAGTACGAAGTCATCGTCGAGCATGATGTGCGTGTTCCGATTGGCGCAGGCTACGGAGCGAGCGCTGCGGGTTCTATGTCAGCAGCTCTTGCGTTCGCTGAAGGTGCAGATCTTGGAATGTCCGTCAACGAGGTTGGACGAATAGTGCATGGAGCGGAGATCGCTAACGGAACGGGCTTGGGAACTGTAGGTCCAATCCTCACGGGAGGTTTTGTCATTACTCGGAAGAGTGGAGGTCCCGGTATTGCTGTGATTGACAGAGTATCAGTCCCGCCTGATCTGAAAGTTATCTCCGCATGTCTTGGTCCAATACCGACCAAGGAAGTCCTACGATCAAGAGATCTGAGGAAGAAAGTCAATGCGTTGGGCAAGGAGGCCTTTCAATCGATCGTGAGAGATCCTAGACCATCCAACTTCATGACTGCCTCAAAGGAATTTGCTTACGGATTGGGCTTGATGTCGCCTCAGACTGCCCAACTCATAGAGGTAATGGAGGACGCTGGAGCAATCGGTGCAACCCAGAACATGCTGGGACACGCAGTTCACGCGATTGCCAATGAGGATTTGGCAGGCAGGGTCTTAGCAGCCGTCAAAAAACGCTTTCCCAGAGTGCAGGCATTCTCGTCTTCCTTTGACTTCACAGGGGCTCGGTTGCTCTGACTTCAAAGAGGCCGCCTTTCCGAGAAGTGGCCGTTGGCGGAACCTTCGATGCCCTTCACAGGGGCCACAAGATCCTTCTCAGAACGGCCTTTCGAGCAGGCGACCGAGTCCTAATTGGCTTGAGCCGAAACGGTTTCGTCAAACAACTCGTCAAGAATCATCGTGTGGATCCATATCTGAAAAGAAAACGGGAACTCATCTCCTTCCTCAAGAAGGAGCAGCTTGCTGATAGGGCGAAGATAGTGCCCTTGGACGACCCGTACGGCCCCGCGATCAATGACTCGACAATTGCTGCGCTCATAGTGAGCCGACTGACGAAGAAGATGGCTGACAGGATTAACGCGATAAGGAGACGGCGTGGCCTCAGGCCGTTGCCGGTACTTTCTATCGGAATGGTTGTCGCTGAGGATTTCGAACCGATTTCCTCGACGCGCATAAGGGCTGGGGAGATAGACCGTGAGGGCTACCTCGCACCTAGCCATCGGTCTGGTCGCGCTCGATACTCTCCCAAGTAACGAGCACTATCGACCCTTCCTGCGTTTCTTACGTTTGGTCCGTTTGACAGGCAACTCGCCGAATCTCCCCAGATCCTTCTTTGACGCCTTCTCTATGACCAGGCGTCTTCCCTCTACCTTTACTCTCACCCTAGTCATCCTTCCAACCAGCGGGAAGCCCGAATCACACGTCAGCTTCGTTGGAAGGTAGATCCGCGGCGATTCGTACACTTTTCCGTTTCTTCCTCTTTTTCTCGTCGCGACGTAATTTGCCAAAACTTCCAGCAATTTGATCATCTGTCAGTAAATGTGGTTTCCGTTCCAAAGCGGAATGGAATATGGATAGGAAAATGGAACGCACACATAAAACCATAACTTGAGGCTTTCTGTCAAGTCAGCCGAGTCGGACGCCGTTGCTTTGACAAGGTTAAAGAGGCGTGAAAGACTGCGTAGTTGGTTGAGGTTTGCAGGGTGAAGGTCAACGTATTTGTGACGAACATGACAGGTGAGCGTTTATGGGATGTCGAGAAGGACTTGCCGTCGCAGATTCAGATAGGGGTGAACATCAACGTGCTTGGGATAGAGGAGCAGAGCGACGGGAGCTTACGGTCGCCGTTCGTGTTCACTGTTAACTTCACGCCTGCGATTGCGCTGATCAGTATCAAGGGTCGCGCAAAGATTCAAGGTGAGAAGGATGAGTTGCAGAAGATCCTTCAGGAACAGAAGGAGAAGAAAGGTCCTCCGGGGCAGGTCATTCAAGCCATTTCAGGCACGGCTATCGCGGAAGCGATTTTGATCTCAAAGACGATTGGCATTCCGCCCCCGTTGCCACCCCTTCCCAGTCCGGCTGCTAGTCAAGCGGCCCCAAAGACTGACAATCGATACACCGCGTAGTCCAAAAAACTGGATTGTTCAGAAACAATCCAAAAAATTGGATTGCGAGTTTTCGCAACGGCCAACGTGCCGGAGAGCCCGCAACCCATTGGGGGCATCGCACATTCACTGAGGATGGCGTTGCGTTCAATGAGGTCAAGATTCGAGGATTAGGCCAGTTCTCCTTTGGGTATTTCGACGATCCTTTCGCGCCAATAGCGTGCGAGCATTTCCAATCTGTTGGAGAATTTGTCGCTTAGTTGTGCTGGCTCGTTTCTTCTTGCCCGGCTTAGGAGCCCGCTCCTTAGAAGCGACTGCCAAGTCTGGCTCAGCGTTCTCGCAGAGCAATGCTTCTCTCGGATCAGTTTCGGAGCTAGGTCCTTGTACAGCTCGACTCTGCTGAGGTGCGCTCGGCTCATTTCTCGAAGGATCGCTTCTGCCAGCTCAGCCTTCCTTGGATTGTATGGGAATAGTATGCTGCAGAATACTTTCAAATCGCCGATGCTGGTGCGATCAGCCTCGATCTTGGGTGTTGCGAAGCCGTGCTTTTTCATGTACTCGGCCCAGTATTCTTTATCCTTGGTCGTCTCAGGGATGGGCAGCTACAATTACCCCATAGTATAGAATGGTAGCCGTCTGGATAAGTATTCCCATATGGGGTAAGTGGGCCCCCGAGTGCACTGGGAGATCCAGACCACGCGCTGAAGCTCGTATTGAAGTCGTTGAATTACCCCATATCGGATAATGGATCTGCATCTGCACCAAGAAGGACCTCCCAACGCTTTTGAAGCTGAAAGGGCGTTGTCGACAATGGGCGTGCAAGTTCTATGCCTAGGATAGTGCATTTCGAGATTCCCGCAGACGATCCTGGTCGAGCTGTGAAGTTCTACGAGAGAGTGTTCGGCTGGAAGATCGAAAAATGGGGACGATGGATTACTGGCTCGTCACGACGGGACCAGACAACCAGCCGGGCATCAACGGGGCGATCATGACTAGGGAAAGTCAGAAGATCACAGTCAACACGATCGAAGTCACATCGGTCAACGAATTCGCCAAAAAGATCGCCGAGGCAGGGGGCAAAACCGTCACACCGAAAACGGCGATCCCAGGCGTAGGATACTTCTGTTACTGCGTCGACACCGAAGGGAACGTATTCGG
>CAYGWT010000214.1:0-3290 GCA_964353625.1 uncultured Candidatus Bathyarchaeia archaeon
GGAAGATAGCGCCAACCACCCCTAGGTATCCTCCTAAGACTTGCCCTCCTTGACTGTACGTTGTCGAGGTCTGTTCAGTCTTTAGAGTGGGTTCTGATGGTGGAGCGGTTGATGAGGTGTGGCTTGAAGCTTCTTCAATGATGAATCTTTTCACGAAGAGCAAATGGTCTTCGTTGAAGACTTCGACTCTCCATGTGCCAGGAAACTTGCCAAGCGCCTCGTAACCGGGATCGTAGAGCGGATCGCCTTTACTACCGGACGCCTCAAGGCCCTTGTTGATGGAGACCTGATAGGCGAACCCAGTGATTTCCTTGCCGTTCGGGTCTCTTGCGAGCAGAACGGAGTATCCCTCGCTTCTCCCTCTGTGCAGGGTACCGTTGGGACTGTAGAATTTGAATGTCAAGCTGGCTCTCTGAGGCATCATTGCTGGCCAGTCAGCGTGTTTGATGTCTGTGTAAGCATAGGATATTGCCGCTTCTTCGTCAGAGGTGTAGGTTTCAGTTATGCCAACTGGCAGGCTATCTTGATCGATTCTATTGCACATACCGTAGTTGATTATGTTGAAATCGTTGCTGTAGTTTCCTGGATAGATGCTCAATGTCTTGGCCAGTTCATTGTTCTGTGGGTTCTGATCGTTTGGTTCAGCCACGACTGCTTTGATCTGATGGTCGCCCTGCTTGAAGATTGCATAGTCGGAAATCCTAAAATGCCATACCTGCGACCGACCTGTGGCAATTCTTGGGCTGACCGTCGGTTGGTAGCCAACTAACCGAGTTAGCCAGCCATCGATCCACCAGTCATCAACGTACAAAGACACTACGTACTTGTCAGACGAAGCGTTGTCTCCAGCGTTTCTGATCCTGCCATGAATAGACAAGGGGCCCCCAGAGACAGGGCGCTCAGGATCCCATGTGAGATACTCAACCGCGAGATCCGTGGACACAGAGAAAGCATGATCCAAACTAGCTAGGAAGACTGTCCCCATGATTGTCAATGAGAGCGACAGGCAAAGTGCAACACGAAGGAGCTTGTTGACGTTCAAGAGAGTTCTTGCCAATGGTTTCCAGACTAACGGATAAGACTTGATGCATCCTTGCCGAACGTTTCTCGGCGTGCACAGAATCTGATGAACCCTCGCCCAATCCTTCGCCAACTGGACACGTCGTGAGAGCACCTGATTCGTTAACGTCTTAGAAGACTCGCGCAAACGGCGTCAACAGACATCACATTATCGCCATCGCAGTCATTTCAGGAATTTCCTCCAATGAGACTGATGTGTCATTCTGGCAAAAAGCTGCGGGGCTTTGCGCGGTTAGATCCAAACAATAAGTATGGGGAAAATGATCCATGTACCAAAGGAAATATGCGAGCCTTACACGCAAGCGTAATAACGCCAAGCAACCATCTTTGGCCCAATCTATACAACTTGGGAGGTTAACCCGACGAGATGGAATGTCCTCCTCTGCATTGTCTTGGTGCTTTTTGCGGCGAGCTGGATTGTCCCGCGAGTTGCTACGGACGGGACTCCGACAAAGTACTATCTCCAGTCGAAGGTTTTTGATTCAAAATACGCCCAATTCTCATGTGACGTCTTGAAGAAGAACTACTTTACGAACGCCATGGATACTCCGTTGCCTACAGGGCCACTCTGTGAGAGCATATCATTTACGTCGTTGATTTACCAAGGACTTCCTCCAGTGAATTCGATTCCAGGGTTCTTCAGTAGAGCTTTGGTTGCTGCACACACTTTCAGTAACTTCAGACTGTATCTGTACCTGAGGGCTAGGTCATGTGATGAGACATTTCTCTCATGCAGACTGACGGTATCGCTCGGTTCGTGGGTGTCCGTGAACGGAACGATCAAGGCCAAGAATCAGTTCAAAACAACCGTCCTTGTGGATTCTAAAGTAGCAGTGCTCGACACTTGGATTACCACCCCCACGGGCACGGAAATCGTTGTTCTTGCAGGTGAGGGGCTCTCCATAGCGTTCGGAGACATATCTGGTGGTTACGAAAGCTACTCGCAGCCCATTATTCAGTTCGGTGACTCCACACACGCAAGCTATGTTGAGACTGAATCAGTAAGTCTTGAAGGGCAACCGGTTCCAGAGCTTTCTCTACCTTCAGTTGTCTTGGCTATCTCATTACTAGTGACATTTGCATTTATGATCAGACGCGGGGTAAGTGAACCGGTCATGCCTACGAAAAGCCCCACTAGCTACAATTCATTATGGAGTGTTTCCGCGTCTACATTGCTCCAGCTCAAACACGAAATTGTTAAAGAAGTCTAAACCCGATTGGTTTGTGGATTTATCAGGGGTATGCCGTCGAGATGAAGAAGCTCGATCTAAGGAAGCAGTTGAAGCACCTATACGCTGCATCTGCTCGCAAGGTTGAGATTGTGGACGTGCCCAAATTCAATTTCGCTATGATCGATGGTGAAATTGAGCCAAACCAGACACCAGGAACATCCGAGGAATTCCAGAATAGTGTGGGTGCGCTTTATGGTGTATCATTCACTCTGAAGTTCATGTCGAAACTGCGCAAAAAGAACCCGATTGATTACCCTGTAATGGCATTGGAAGGGCTCTGGTGGACGAATTCAGGAGAATTCGACTTCGAAGAGAGAGCCGTGGAAATGGACTTTGATGATCATGCAACCAAAGCATATCACGGAAAACATGTTTCAACAGGCATTACAGCAGGTTAGAAAGAAGCGAGATAGTCCAGAGCTATCTAGAATCCGTCTTGAGAGCTTTCATGAAGGTCTCTCGATGCAGATCATGCATGTTGGACCGTACTCTGAGGAACCACGCACTATTGACAGGATGAAGAGTTTTGCTCTCGGGCAGGGTTACGTTGCGCGCGGTAAGCATCACGAAATCTATCTTGGAGACCCACACCGCGCCAAGCCGGAGAAACTGAGAACGATACTGAGACATCCAATAGCGACCAAATAGCAACTCAGTCCTTGCGTGCGACGGTCGAGCGTCATATGACGATCCCAGATGAGCTATTCTTCTATCAGTTCGAGCCAGTTTCCGTCCGGATCTTTGATGAATGCTATCTGATGTGCTCCACCCTTCAGTTTGAAGGGGGCCATTGCTATCTCGGTGCCCAGTGCTCGTAGGTGCTCGATTGTCGCCTTCATATCCTCAACGCCTAGCGCGACATGATCAAAGTTGTCACCCTCAACAAGCTGTTTCTTGTCACGCCAATGAGTTAATTCGATAGCACTTCCGTCCGGATCTTCCAAGAAGGCGATTGCGGCGTTGTTCTCTTTGACTTCG
>CAYGWT010000215.1:0-2600 GCA_964353625.1 uncultured Candidatus Bathyarchaeia archaeon
ACCATATTAGGGCGGCTCAGAGTACCTCTCTCGATGGAAAATGTCAAAAAGCATTTTTCACGAAACAAGTAAGGGAATCTTTCTAGGAATACTGCTATTTCTAACGCTTTCAACGACTGCGGCAATCATGTTTACGACCGTCGCAGCGCAACAGGGGTCTTTGTTCTCGGTCACGATGATAGCGTCAACCGGCAACCCAGTACGTCGTCAGTATGCCACAATAATCGCCAGCGGAATGCAGTCCATGGGAATAAACGCTAGGGTATTCTACATGAACTTCGACCAGCTACAGAACAGGATGTTCTTCCTATCCACCGACCAAGGCAACACATTCGACAAAGGCGGATACGACATCGGATTCATTGGCTGGGGATTCACCAGCCCAGTGCCTGACTTCAGAAGCAACTTCGACGGCAGACCCGCATATCTGGCCCCCGCCGGCAACAACTACGCACTCTACAACAACGACAAAATGAACGCCATCTTTGATGACCTGTACAAATCTACAGATGTATCAAAGCAGGTTGCCCTAACAAAGCAATGGACGAAAATACTGTTCGACGATGCTCCATACAACTACATCTACGCACCTGTGGATCTCATTCCGCGTGACCAGTCTTGGTCTGCCTGGGGCGACAAGAACATCTACAATGAGGTTACATTCCCAGACGTAGAACGCTGGAGCGGTGGAAAGGAACTGACTTTTGCTGAAACCAGCAACGTCTTCCCTGGCAGCACCCTGAACCCCATTCAGACTGCAAGTTCGAATAGCTTCTACGCACTCTACATTTACGGCGCCATATGCTTCTCAGACGCAGGAATGCTGTACATAGACGGGAAAGATAACAGCTTCAAGAACGCGATTGCCACTGACATCACGAGTAGCCCTGATGGCCTGACATGGACAATCAAGATGAAGAAGGGCGTACCCTTTCACAGCGGCGTTGAGATGACCGCTGACGATGTATTGTTCACTCAGGCGTCAGTTCTCAATCCGGCAGCAGCTTCCGTGGGCCTTGGAAGTGGCATTCAATATCTTGGAAACGTGGTGGAATTCACATGGTTGAACGGAACAACGAACAAGATCGACAACAGGGCCAAATCTGACGAACCGATCAGAAAAGGCTCTTGGAAAGCCATAGACAAATACACTTGGCAATTCACAATGCCAGAGCCTTACGCTTTCGCATACCAAGTCTATGCAGGACAAACCACAGGAATCTTGCCCAAACATATCTACGAGAAATTCAAACCCGAAACATGGGACTCTCAGCCCTTTAGCACAGCAGCGGCTGAAGGCGCTACCTACACGTGGGACACCGGCAAGTACGGAGGATCAGGGTCATACAAGGCAGTGGGTCCTGTCGGAGCTGGACCATACATAATGCAGAGCTTTGACTTCACCAGAAACTTAGCCACCATGAAGAAGTTTGACAAGTTCTGGGACAGAGCCAATCTGGAAGCCCAAGGAATGTACACAGTCGAAACCTACAAGGTAGTCTGGATAGAAAGCAAAGACGCGGCAATTGCCGCCTTGAAGAACAAAGAAGTCAACGTCTTGGACTACAACTACCAACTCGCCCGTGACAAGAAGACACTTCAGGATATCGGTGCGAACATCATCACAGCTACCGAGTTGGGTTGGCAAGAGATGGGCATCAACATGCGGCACCCAGTGTTCGGCACAGGTGTTGACACCCCCGCAGGGAAGGCAGACCCATCCAAAGCTGCAGATGCAGCGCGAAGCATCAGAAAGGCAATCAGCCACCTGATACCAAGACAAATGATAATCGACCAACTCGTGGCTGGGTCTGGCGTTGCGCTGGCAACATGCATTGGTCCAGGGTTTGGTCCATTCTATGACCCGAGCCTCAAGGCAGATACATACGACCCACAGGCAGCAGCTGACTTACTGAAAGCCGCCGGTTACAGCGTCTCAATAACACCACCTGCTTTGATTGCTCCATCCGGAACACCGGTGCTGAGTCTGGGAACTAGAGTCAAGGGATACACTTCTGTTGCTGGAATGGTTGTCGTGATCCAAGAGTCTTCAGACAAAGAGAACTGGCAGCCTGTCGGTGCAGGAACGGCTGACATGTCTGGCACTTACGACATATCAGTTCCGGGACCACTCTTCGGCTCGGCTTACTACAGAGCCAACTTCACGGGCTATGCAATGAACCAGACCTATGCAGGCAAGTCGTTTAGTGTAGATCAAGCCAATGCCTACATCAACGAAGGGCAGACCGCGGGTGGAGGCCTGAGACTTGTTCCCCCGACACTAACAGATCCCATCGCCATATCAACAGTAACGAACGACGCGGTAGGAGTGCTAGCAATCGTCGTTGTGCTCATTGTCATTGCTGTAGTGGTGATGAGACGTAGAAAACCACCAGAGACAGCAACAAAGTAGACCGCGGGTGCCATCTGGCACCCTCACCCTTTCTTTTTTCTGGTCCACGAAACAAGGCTACAGAATCGAAAATGCTTGCTCAGTCAACACAAAAACGATCAACAACACAAAAAGAGTCAATGCCGAAGAGAAGAGGACGACCGCTGTCGTTGAAGCGTCAGCATGCCTTGTCGTAGAAAACGCCTCC
>CAYGWT010000216.1:0-5051 GCA_964353625.1 uncultured Candidatus Bathyarchaeia archaeon
AACCATCTCTTTGATGATCTCCTCAGGAATCCCTGCTTCCTTCTCATCGATTTCGCGCGCTCTCGAAAACAGCTTCTCGTCACAGAAATCACGAACAGTCTTCTTGAACAATTCCTGCTGCGGAGTAATTCTGAAATCCAAAAACATCCCCTAATGCACTCCATCGAGTGGAGCCCCTGTATATCTGGTTTGTCAGAGTGGCTCCGCCGGCTATCTCATTTCGATGGAAAAGTCGTATTACTTGGGCTATGACCTTCCACACAACATAGGAAAAGTCATCGGATTCCATGACGCTATACCGCAGTTCTGAAAGCCTATGCTTGGATCATGCCAATTAGCGCAGACGAATTGCAAGAGAGCCAGAAGTAGCGGTGCTCAGCAACTATATGGTACAGAACCTTATCAAACTTCGAGACATCACCTCTCCCTTGAGTTGGGAATCACCATTGGAGACTCAAAAAGGAGCATTTCTGCGTGTAGAACACGAAGGAGGACACTGGCGTGGGCATGGATAATGTGAATCGCGGGATCGTTGACTTTGGCGCTCAGGAGTGTTTTCCAAGCGACGCAATTCTGAAAGTCAAAGAACCATTCACGCCTGAACCGCCGGAATTGACGGCGAAAAAGGACCGCGACGTGTTCGTACAAATATTCCAACGAATTTCTCAAGAAGCATACACAAACCCTGGGATCGACAAGAAGCCGCCTTACGACTGTTCAATATCGAAGATCGACACGAGCCCATCCAAGGATCCGTTCAAATGGATTCTAAAATAGCGAGCTCACCTCAGGAAATAGAGTGATACAGCTTGGCCCACGGTTCAAAGTTGGGTCTGATTGTGAACCCGATTGCGGGTATGGGCGGGAGAGTAGGCCTCAAAGGCACAGATAGCAAAGAGATCATTGCCAAAGCGAGAGAGTTGGGGGCTATGCCAGTTTCCCCTGCTAGGACAATCGAGGCCCTACGCGAGATTGCTGAGATCGCAGATCGAATCGAACTAGTAACCTGCCCTCTAGAAATGGGTGAAGAGGAAGCTCTGAGCTGCGGCTTCCATCCGACCGTGATAGATGTGATAACAAACAGCGAAACGAGCGCTGCGGATACAAAGAAGGCTGCACGAATGATGTTGGAGCGTAAAGTCGATTTGCTGCTCTTCGCGGGTGGCGACGGAACAGCTAGAGACATATGCACATCGATCGATCAGAATATGCCTGTTCTCGGAATACCGACGGGTGTCAAAATGCACTCTGCTTCATTTGCAGTCAACCCTAGAAGAGCGGGAGAGCTGACTGTAAAGTATCTACGAGGAGAAGTGCCGCTGCACGAAGCCGAAGTCATGGATATCGACGAACAAGCCTTCCGGAATGGGAGACTTTCGGCTGAGCTCTATGGCTATCTGAAGATTCCTTACGAAGGAGAGCTAGTGCAATCTGCGAAGAGTGCAAGTTTCTCGACGTCTGACGAAACCGCGAGCCAGGATCTAATCGCACAATACGTTGTAGAGAATATGACAAACGACTACTACTATGTGCTGTGCCCAGGGACTACAGTAAAGGCCGTTGCAGACAGACTGGGAATAACGAAGACGCTTCTAGGTGTCGATTTAGTATTCCGGCGTTCGTTGGTAGGCTCCGATCTGAACGAAGAGCAGTTGCTTAGACTCATCGATCAAAAGAAAGTGAAGATCATAGTATCACCCATCGGGCGGCAAGGATTCATTTTCGGCAGAGGGAACCCACAGATAAGCCCTGCAGTAATTGGAAAAGTCGGAAAGCAGAACATACTCATCATAGCGACTCGAAGCAAGCTCTCGTCAATTGGCCCAAGTCGACTCCTCTTGGTCGATACCGGCGACGAAGAGACTGACAGAATGCTATCCGGTTACAAGCGCGTTATCATTGGGTTCAACGAAGAAGCAATCCTGAAGATTAGCTCGTGACAATGTTTGATGCGTCGTTCGGCTGCAACAGACTCATGTGGAGCGAGTCGGTCGCTAGCTCTTTGACATTCCACGTGAACGAGAACCTGGACTACCTGGCCCATGGCATCTTTGTGTTGAATGCAATCTAGTGCCCTTGTCCAGACCGAGTTTCGACTCGCAGCTCAATTCCGCTCTATCTCTCCTTATCTCAAAAGGATCTCTTACTCGTTCTGCGATATCTAGTCCTAGCCCAAACTCGAAGATCGCCCTCGGAATGACCTTGCTCACAATGCTGGTCACATCTCCAAGACCAAGCATCCCGCCGAGTCAGCAAGCAATCCATTGGAGCTTCTGTAGATGCAGATTCGCGTCCGAATGTAAAAGGGATTCGTTCGACATATTAGATGGCTGCGACACACCCGGCAGTGAATGGTTCAGCTCATGAGGGCAGGACGAGCATATTGTGGCAGAATCCTGCGGGTCGATCTATCGAAGGCTCAGATTCGGGAAGAGCCTCTGAATGAGGATTGGACTAGACAGTTCATTGGCGGAAAGGGTCTAGGAATCCGTTACTTGTATGATCTCGTGCGGCCCGAGACCGATCCCTTCTCTCCTGAGAACGTCATTATTCTCATGGTCGGACCGCTCACGGGAACGATTGCTTCAACGATGTCACGTATGGCGAACATTACGAAGTCCCCTCAAACCGGAACCATGAGCGATAGCTACTCCGGCGGTTACTTTCCAGCCGAGCTTAAATTTGCAGGATTCGACGGAATCATAGTCAGCGGCAAATCGCCAAAACCCGTGTACCTCTTCGTACGAGATGGACGAGGGGAACTCAGAGATGCAAGCCGTCTTTGGGGCAAAGGCACATTCGAGACCACCGATACGATCGTCCGGGAATCAGGCGGTGACCCCAAGCACTACCTGGACGGTCCGAAAGTCGGCTGCATAGGTCCCGCAGGGGAGAACAAGGTTAGGTATGCCTCCATCGCCTATGACAAACACCACTTTGCAGGAAGAGGCGGAACCGGTGCCGTCATGGGGTCGAAGAACCTAAAGGCAGTATGCGTCAGGGGAACAAAACACACCAAAGCACTCAGCATCAACTCTGACCCTGCCTTTCTTGAGATGGTAAGGGAAGTTACGAAAAAGAACGTTCGGGCAAACCCCGACCACGAGATGTCAATGAAAGAAGGAACGCCGGGAATAGTCAATCTATCGCAAGGAGGAGGGCTTCTTCCGACAAGGAATTACCAAACCGGCGTTTTCGATAAGGCTGAGAAGATAAACTCCAACGCGCTCACCGACACCATACTTGTCAAACATATGACAACTTGCTTCAGTTGTGCGATAGGATGCCGCAATGTGACCAGAGTAAAGGACGGCCAGTACGCAGGCCTTGAGGGCGAAGGCCCCGAGTATGAGACCTTAGCAGTGTGCGGCTCAAACCTCGACATAGGTGACATACGCACCGTGATGAAATTGAATGAGGAATGCTCAGACCTGGGCCTCGACTCCATATCCGCCGGAAACGTCTGCGGTTGGGTTATGGAACTCTTCGAAAGAGGCATCATTACAAAGAAAGACACCGGCGGCATTGATGTGAGATTCGGAGACTCAGAAGCCGCTTTGGCGCTACTGCGGCTAATTGCGTTACGTAGAGGTTTCGGAGACACTCTCGCTGAAGGCGTATCAATAGCATCAAAAAAGATCGGAAAGAACTCAGAGAGATATGCTATGCACGTGAAAGGCCTCGAATATCCTGGCTATGAACCTCGAGGCACGTTCTCGATGGCTCTTGCTTACGCTACATCGGATAGAGGCGCTGACCACAATCGCGCGTGGCCGGTGGCCTACGACGCATTCGGAAAGATGGATCCCTTTACTTTGGAAGGCAAGGCCGAACTCGTACAGACAGATCAGATACGTACAAGCGTAAAATGGAGTGCCACCATGTGCGATTTCCTCGCTGCAAACCTCGAACTCACCGCAAAACTCCTCAACGCCGCTTGCGAGACAGACTGCACTGAAGAGACCATAAAGACGGTGGGAAAGCGCATCTGGACTCTAACTCGACTGTTCAACAATAGGGAAGGCTTCACGAGAAAGGACGATTCAATTCCACCACGCGTATCTCTTGACCCGCTCTCCGAAGGCAACCCGAAAGGGAAGGTCATCCATGAATCGGAGTTCGAGAAGGCGCTCACGGAGTACTATGGACTCTGGGGCTGGGATGATCAGGGGAGGCCAACCAAAGCGACGCTTGAGGCGCTCGGGCTCGGCGACTTGGCGCGCTGACAGAAGAACCCATGTGGCTGCCTCATGCCTAGGCTAACTAGATATCGCCACTAGACGGCTTGACTGACTTGACCAGTGATATTCCTGTGTCGAAAACTCACGAGATAATTCGCAAACAGGCATAATATGGAATCTCGATGCTGCCTGAAGGTCGCGAGCCCGCAGTCTTCGAATCAAATCGTGGATTCCGCAAATACTCTTCGCATCAGCCCTTCGTATGGAAGGCAGCTGCAGCACTGAGCGGGTTGAGGAGAGCTCGGATACGAAACAGCGGGGCTTGTAGCGCCCTCACTTTAGCATACGAATCGGAGATGGGATGGCTTAGGGTCGCTATTCCTACTTGAAAGCCAAGTTGACCACGTGCTCGGCAAAACTCAGGGCGGAGGTCATGGCCGGAGATACTGCGTTGAGTATGTGGAAGGATTTGTCGGTTCTTTCGAAGAGGAAATCGTCGACCAAATGGCCTTTCCTGTCTACTAGCTGAGCTCGCATGCCACTTTTATCTGGCTGCAAATCGTCATCGGATATGGATGGAACCAGTTCCCTTGCAGCCTTCAGAAACGCCTTCTTGCTAGTCGACAGCTTCAACTCCTCTAAAGCGATTTGAAGGAAATCGAAATCAGCCATCAATCGAACAAAGCGAGAGTTAGAAATCATTCGTAGCGTCTCGCCCCAGTTCATTCCGGAACCCTTGTAGTTTTCCCTTCCCAACGCAAGCGAAGCGTTTGGTCCAACAATAACCGATCCATCCGTACGTTTCGTCAGATGGATTCCCAAGAACGGCAATTCCAAATTTGGCGCCGGATAAATCATCGAGTTAACCAA
>CAYGWT010000217.1:0-1919 GCA_964353625.1 uncultured Candidatus Bathyarchaeia archaeon
CCGTTGAGACTAAACTGGAAGACAAATGGGAGATCGATTTTGGTGCTCTTGAAGATGCACTCAAGCTCAAGCCAAAGATGCTTATCCTCAACAACCCCAGCAACCCCACGGGAAAGGTGCTTTCAGCAGATAGATTCGAAGAGGCAATCGAGCTCGCAGGTAAGTATGACACAACGGTTCTCTCAGATGAGGTCTACTCAACTTACTGCACTACAACGCCACCTAGCATTCTCGATTATTCTGACAGTAAGGCGATCTACATCAACAGTCTCTCAAAGGAATTCAGCATGACCGGTTGGCGAGTAGCCTATACAGTGGCTGACGAGCAGACGATAGCAAAGATGCGCAACCTCGTTGAGATCACCCTTACAAACGTGCCTGAACTTGTGCAAAGGGCAGCGCTCGCCGCCCTCAAGGATCCGAGTGGTGAAGCATCATCTGCCAGACGAAGAATTGCGAGATGCCTTCGCACAGCCTGCCACGAACTACGACGAGGCGATCTTGAATTTCACACTCCTGAAGGCGGATTCTACGTCTTCCCGAGAATGAAACGTAAACGAATTGACTCCGTGAAATTTGCGCAACACTTGCTCGAGGAGTATTCTGTGGGAGTCATGCCTGGATCAGTTTTCGGGGAATACAAAGACTTTCTCAGGCTAGCAGTTACTGAATCGGAAGACGCTGTCAGGACGGGCATCCGACGAATTGTGAAGGCGATGAACGAATGGTAGCCCGAGTCGCGATAATTGGTGCTGGAGGAATGGGTGCATGGTTCGCTCGTTTGCTAAAATCACGTGGATATCGCATCACCGTTGCTGATCGCAATCGCGGCAAAGCCAGACGCTTCGCCTCGCAGCTTCGAGCGAAATACGTGCCGACCAATATCGAGGCAGCGCTCGGAAGCGACATAATCATTCTTGCTACTCCAGCCAATACCACTGTGAAGGTCATCAATGAGATCCTTCCAGCCACAAGCAGGGACGCTCTGATCTGTGAGATCTGTGCGACCAAATCAGTCGTCATGCCTGCTCTGCGGGCCGCTCAGAAGCTCGGCATTAGGACTGCGAGTATTCATCCTATGTTCGGGCCTCTAGCACGTGGCATACGGGGAAGAAGAATTCTCGCAATCAGAACCGGAGACACACGCAGCTACAAGATGCTGAAGCACATGCTTGAAGGCGCCGACGTTTTCTTTACTCGCCAGGACATCCATGATAAACGTACGGCCGTCACGGTTGGTCTGTCCCACTTTCTCAATATGGCCTTCGCCATGACCGTGAGCAAGGGAAGAAATCTTGCCGAAATGCGAAGATTCGCTGGCAGGACATATGATCTGCAGATGTTGCTTGCAGAAGCGATCGCGCACGAACCGGAGACCACAGCCGACATCCACATAACGAACAAGGAGTTCCGCCGCGTTCTGCGAGAATTCGAGCAAAATGTCCGAATGCTCTCGAAGATCGTAGACAGTAAAGATAGAGCCAAACTCCTGGCCCAATACGAGGGCGTGAGGAAAGTTCTTGCTGCCGATCCTGAATTCAGTGTGGCACCGATCACTTTTGAGAGGGTTACGGATGTGCAATCCACAGGCTCGAGCAGACGGCATCTGGTCAATGCACGCAGGAGTCATTGAACTTGCCCAAACCTAGAATACGCACTGCTTTCCAAGGGGAGAAGGGCAGCTATAGCCACGAAGCCTGTGAGCACTACTTCGGAAGCCACATTGAAGTGAAGCCGTTCAGAACGCTAAGAGAGGTTTTCCACGCCGTCGAACGTGGATCGCGCATCTTCGGGGTTGTGCCGGTCGAGAACTCATACGAGGGAGGCATCAACGAAACATACGATCTCTTGGCCAGCACTACATTGAAAGTCTGCGGCGAAACCCAAGTACGCGTGAGACATTGCCTTATCGCAAAACC
>CAYGWT010000218.1:0-2988 GCA_964353625.1 uncultured Candidatus Bathyarchaeia archaeon
GGATTGTACTCGCGGAGTTTCTTAGCTACTCCCATGAGTGTTCCTGAAGTACCGATTCCGACGACGAAATGTGTGACCCGCCCGTCAGTGTCTTTCCAGATCTCCTCAGCCGTCACGTCATAGTGCGCGAGAACGTTGTAACGGTTTGTGAACTGATTAGGCATGAAGTACTTGTCAGGATTCTCGTCAACGATCTTCTTTGCCATATCTTCCGCGCCATTCATTCCTTTGTCTCCGGGAGACAAGACAATGCGAGCTCCGTATATCATCAGCATCTTTCTTCGTTCCATCGTCATTGTCTCAGGCATCACGAGCACAAGCTTGTAGCCTTTCACTGCGCATACGATTGCCAATCCTATGCCCGTGTTCCCGCTAGTTGGCTCTATTACGATCTTGTCTTTTGTTAGAACCCCATCTTCCTCTGCATGTTCGATCATGTACTTGGCAATGCGATCCTTCACAGAACCGCCGGGGTTAAGCTTCTCGAGTTTCAGGTACATCTCGACATTCGGATTTGGATTGAGACGCGTGAGTCTTAGCATCGGCGTGTTCCCTATCAACTGTAGAACATTGTCAACAATCATGAGATGCGGACAACCTGTGGATTTGCCCTTCTCGATTATGACGGCGGTTATAAACCGTGCCATAGATAGGACGAAAAAGAGCACAGTCTTGGACGTTATGCTGCGAGAGGCATAAGTCGAAGATTATCAGTGCACGAGAGCAGTTCTTCTTGCCCTCGTTTCCAAGACAAAGAGCCTCTCAAAGAACAGAGATCGTTCATGCACTATCCTGAAGCTCAGATCCGGATGGCGCACCATAAGGAGTTCAGGATCGTTAAGTGAGCTGATGGCAAGCAGTCCAAGGCCAGCATCGACCAAGTGATTGGTCAGCCTGTCGAGGAATCTATCTATAACGTCTGTTCCTCGCTCGCCTCCATCTATGGTTCGATCATTTGTTGTAGATGATTGCAGGTACGGCGGGTTGAAGGCAATGATATCGAACGAGTCATGAATGTTCGAAAAGAGATCGCTGGCGACCAATCTGATCGATACTCCGAGCTTTTGGGCAGTGAGCTCTAGAGCTTTGATCGCATCAACGTCAATGTCTGATGCGGTTACATTTGCACCTCTTTTGGCACAATACGTTGCCAAGATACCGGAACCTGTTCCCATATCGAGAACGCGAAGCCCACGGAGATGCAGCTCTTCGAGCGCATCCAGCATGAGGAATGAGTCTTCTCGAGGCTCGTACGTAGTCAGACTCACTTTGTTGACTGCCAGAAACTCCTCAACGAAGTCTTCGATCCGCAAGCCTTCGGGATCAGACTTGCTGGCCGTCAAGGTTCCCTCATGAATTGCACAAATTCTTTCGCGGTGCGAGGCTTGAGGACATAGTTATGAGTCTTCTCGTATCCAATTGTCGAATGTGTTTTCGGCCCATAATTGTGTCCAGGATATACTTCAACATCGTCGGCCAGTTTCATCAACTTGTTGAACAGGCTGTCATACAGTTGCTCGGAGTTTCCCCCAGGCAAGTCAGTTCTTCCGCACTCGCCGACAAACAATGCGTCCCCGGTCATGAGTTTTCCATTCACAAGTATGCACATATGATCGGGAGAGTGACCCGGCGTGAGGATGAGCTTGAACTCCAGTGAACCTAAGTGAAGTGTCTCGCCGTCCTTGGCGCAGATATCCTTTCGATTCCTTGAAGCTTCATGTGCAACTATCTTGGCGCCTGTCGCCTTTACAAGTTCATCGTTTCCGGATGTGTGGTCTGGATGGTGATGCGTGTTGATTGCATAGACGATCCGAAGGTTGTTTTTTCGGGCGACCTTTAGGATCTTCTCGATATCCCACGCAGGATCCACGACCGCGGCGAGCCCTGTGTTCTCATCTCCGATCAGGTATGCGAAGTTCTCCATTGGCCCAACGGGAATCTGCTCGAATATCAGAGTGCGTCACCTTGGAAGGACGAAAGAGGAAGCGCTGCGTCTCAAAAATGGGTTTCGCCTAATGGCATTAGCCTGCGAGTTCGCGAATCCTTCTAAGGTCAGTCACATCAGATCCACGTCTGTCAATCGGGGTTTCAAGTATCAAGGGTAACTTGCGAAAAGTATCATTGTGGAGTATGGCGCTGAATCCTTGTTTGCCGATGCGCCCCAAGCCAATATGTTCATGCCTATCAAGGTGTGAGGCTAGCTCGCCCACAGAGTCATTCGCGTGAACGACCTTAAGCGATTCCAAACCGACAGTTCGTTTTACTTCGGCTACGGTTCTCTCAACCGATTCCGTGTCCCTCATGTCATATCCCGCTGCAAATGCATGACACGTGTCGAAGCAAACGGCCGCACGAGATCTTTCCGTCACATGATCCAAGATTTCCTGAATTTGCTCGAATGAAGATCCCATACTGTTCTTGGTCCCTGCTGTGTTCTCGAGCAGCAGCATCGTCTTTCCGTTCGAGAAGCTGAACGCTGTGTCTATCGCCTCAACAAGCCGTTCGAGCCCGATCGGCCTGCCTTTGCCGAGGTGGCTTCCAAGATGTGTCACAAGGTAAGGTATCCCGAGCAGGTTACATCTCTCAAGCTCAACTGTCAACGCTCTGAGGGACCTCTTGTAGAGCCCCTTCTTTGGACATGATAGGTTTGGGAGATAGGGCATGTGCGCGACGGCGGGAGCCATAGCGGATTCTTTGAGCTTCTGTTGAAACTTGCCTGCGTCCATGGGAGAAAGCTTCTTGAATTTCCAGCCGCGCGGGTTTCGGGTGAAGATCTGAAACGTGTCGCAGCTTCTTTCTCTTGCACGGTCCACTGCCAGATCAATTGATCCTGCTATTGATACGTGCACTCCGCAGCTGATCGAACTGCCTGAAGACATCTTGCCGCACCACTAACTGCAGGGCGGAGTAAGAGCGCGAAGAAGAGGAAAGATATTCAGAAAAAAAGGTGTGGTATATTTCTTCAACAATCGATCGTCTCAGCGGTTC
>CAYGWT010000219.1:0-6456 GCA_964353625.1 uncultured Candidatus Bathyarchaeia archaeon
GTGGCCGTAATATCAGACCATCCAACGTTGGTGGAGACGGGCAATCATGCTGGTGACCCGGTTCCAGCCGCGATCTGGCGCCAAGGGGGCAACTCAGATGCCGTTCAGCGATTTGACGAACAGGAAGCTGCTCACGGCAGCCTAGGCATGATGCAAGGGGATGATTTCATCAGACAAGTTCTCGGTATCCGCAAGGACAAAACCACTCCCTCGTGACGGTTCAATTCGAAAGCTCGCACCATGATATTCGCGCGCACAAGAAATGGCTTTTTCTGGCTCCGCAGTTTGGGCAGAAGATGCTCACTTGAGGCGTGAGCGCTCCACAATGTCGACAGGGCAAAGATGAGTCAACACGAGGCGTAGCTTCAGAATTCTGTGTTGATTGAGCCTTCAAGCGTTGATGGTAGGGGCAGGTATGGCCTGGTCTCGTATCTCGTCGGATTCATATTGGATTGTGACGTGCGTTGGTTTGAGCATCTTTCTGAAGGTCGCAAGGGCTGCCAAAGGGTTGCTAGCGCAGCCGCATGTGGCGCAGTCAAACTCAGTCGTCCGATACAATTTGGATGTATGAACTGTCAGATGGCTAGTTGTTATGAGCGCGTTGACGCTTACCCCACCCCCCATGATGTCATCATCGACCTTGTAGACTAGGGGGTTCGTTGTCGTAGTTTTCGCGAGGTGCATGTTCGCGTTGCGAATCGCTGTCAATGTCGTATCAAGGAGAAGTTTGTCGTCGAGAAGATCTGACCGACATCCGTGGAGTGTTGCGACGATCTGCTTGTAAACGTATGGTCTAGTATTCAATTTCTGAGCTGAAGTTCCTCCGCAAATAGTTCCGATTTTTGGTATCGCAAAACAGAATGAATATAAACGTTGTCTTGCAGAGTCGCGAGAAATTTCTTCACCAAAATTCTACGTTCAATCACAAATTTCGGCATAGAACACCGCAGATGTTCCAATTGTTCCAAACAACGCCAGAGAATTTTCTTCATGCAAGAGCGACTGCACCCAAATGAATGTAGATGAACCATGAGGTTTCTTGCTGGACAGTGTGAGCCATCCTAAACGTGAAATAGATACCAAACTTTAGACTGCCATCGTTCTCTCTAATGCCATCCAGTTCGAATGAGACTCGCAGACCGATCATGGGATCAAGCTGGAGTCCATTGGGATCTCGAACCCCATGCATGAACGAGTGATACATCCCGCGACTCAGCCAAATTCCAGAACCAGGCATCCCAAAGCATTGGCAGGGATTTGCAGTCTGGTTGAGACTTTCCATAATCTGTTCGTCGCTATTGTGTATGGATACTTTGCACCACACGCACAAAATGCTCCGTGATTCTGTCCTAGATGCTGCGGAGACTGAGTGTCGGCAAGCCTATATCATGATCCGACAAGGTATTCTTCGATTTCACCTTGATATCTCAGGAAACATGCATGAAGATCCTGGAACTAAGCGAGGGGATTCGCGGCGTCCACGTAGTCGACCAGCAAGGACGTATTATTGTTGAGAAAGACGCCGAAGTGAAGTCGTACCTTTCGGATGAAGCTCGAGAGAACTTGCGCGGAGTCTGGGCAGCGATATTTCAAGGCGTATTAGGAAAGCTGGCTGAATACTGGGGAGAACCGCAAAGCCTCCACATCAAATTCAGCAAAGTCTCAGTTTTCGGTTTGCCCCATGCTGGCGGAGCGGTGGTCGTCATGGCGGAACCGAGTGTCCCACTCACAACGATAAGTGAGATTCAGCAAATCCTGAAGAACGCCTGACAGATTCGCACATTGGAACATACGTAGCTGAGCACAATCCAAGTTCAGCATACTTGTCATCGTCCGCACCAATGGTGCGTACACGTGTTTGAACGCCAAATGACTCGTCAAGGATTGCTGGCTTGTTGCTCCCAAAGTCAAGAGAGTGTTTTTCCCGGCATCTGCGTTAGTTGGATGGAGCGATGCGAGATGACTTGCCTCCGTCTTTCTTCAGTGGACGTAAGGAGATCGTGCTCTAGAAGATTATTCTGTCAAGCTGTTCATTTTCTGAGCCTAGATTGATCTCGCGCGCTATGCGTCGCCCCGTTGACATTGGTTCTTTGTAGAAATAGGCAGAATAGGGCGAGCCTGAAGGGTACAGATTCGTGCCGGCGACTATGCGCGCTGAGATCTCAAATACGGTGAAGCCTATGCTCGGGCTAAAGATCGTCTCTAGAGAGAAAGGGCCGATCATGCCCGGTGGGAAGAGCTCCATTGACTTCTCAACGGTTCTTGCCCCCATCCTTAGAACCTCGGGCAAGAGGCTTTCCCTCACTATTACTGGCTCATTGCCGGTTACCGTGTAGTCGAAGAACTGCTCCGGCACATCAGGGAGGCCTCGGTAACTCTCGTCAATGGGCTCAATCCTCCTATCCATGCTGAGAAGCTCAAGCGCTGACCCTCGAACGGGCAGGCCCTGCTTTGCTATCGGCGAGGTGAAAAAATGCGGATAGTAACGGACGCCCACCACGAATTCCTGTATCGCAATATTACGGGCCTCTTCGGATCCAATTTCTCCTCTATCTACCTTCTCTGAAATCTTCCTATGAAATTCTTCTTCGTTGTTTGCGGTGAAGAATCCATGTCCTCCCTTGGCGCCAGGAAGCTTAGCGAAGACTCTTTGGTCGATCTCTGACGGGGTCTTGTACTCCTTGGGCATCCTAAGACCCGCCGATTCCAGCCATTTCCGTTGCCTGTTCCTATCTGTCTCCCAGTTGAGACTCTCCCTGTTTCCGAACACTGGCACCGCGAATTTCTCAAGGATCGCTTTAGCGGTCACATATTCGACGAAACTTCCGTGCGGAACCACGATGCTGTTCTCTTCGACGAGCTGTGTCTGTATCTCGTCTCTGAGGATGTCCTTGAAGTCATCAACGATCAGAAACTTATCTGCCTTCGCCAGTGGAAACGACTCGTACGTTGCTCGCCGTTCTTGCGTACAGACGTTGAGGGTACGTAGTCCTTCCTGTTTCGCGCCATGGAAGATCTGCAGTGCCGAATGCGAACCAATGGTTGCCACGGTCAATCTGCGGCGATCGTATCCTTCCAGAATCTCCGCTATCTCTTCTCTAGAGATCATGTGACAATCTCCGAAAGCCTCCCGGTCTCGGCGGCAACCTTGATCTCCAACACAGGCAGATCCATAGGCGCCTCGACCCTGTCAAGGCCAAATCTTCTCAGATGTTCTCCATACTTCAGCGTGAGCCGCCGCATCTCTGGTGAGGTTGGTCCGACACAGGGACAACCGGGTATCCTCGGGCTTACGTCGAAAACGTAGAATGAGAGATGTTTGCTCTCGGGGTCGTCCGCGTCATATGCGATTGCGCCTTGGAGAGCAAACAACCCGTTCACGCCAGGAGGGAACTCTTCTCGACAAGTCTGCCGGAAAGCCTCCGCGGCTTGATAGACCAGCGGCTTTTGTGACTCCCTCATTGTAAGACCATAATGGCCTATCTCCTCATTTCTGACAGCGACATCCACGGAAAGCTGATCTCGTGCGGGCAGCTCCAGAAGCCCATGCAAGTTGGTCTGCTTGCGATCATCGAAGCCAACGAAGTCAAAGTCGCCGAAGACATCTGCCAGCGCCCAGCCTTGGAAATTTGCGTTGAACTTCTGACCAAGGACGTACTCTTCGATTCTCGCCTTCCGAAGGCTCTGCTCGTCGATGACTCCCTTCCTGAGCAGTTCCTCAGCCTTTTGCTCGAATTGCGTCTTTGAGTTCGCGTAGAAGAAGGCGCGTTCAAGCGGCCTTCGCTTCTGCTGAACCTTCACGATGGCGAGTCTATCGATCTTGTCCGGGGATTCGAATTTCTTTGGAGTTTTTATCCCCGCTCTCTCCAGCAACCAGTACTGGTTTCTACGTTCGGTCCTTTCTTCAGCTCGTAATAGCAGTCTATTGCCGTAGAGAGGTATGGGGAAATGTTGCTCAATTACGTCATAGCCAACGTACACGGAGAAACTCCTGTTAGGAATGAAGACTGTGTTAAGTTCCTTCAGTTGGCTGACTATGTCTGGATTGGCAATATCGGCGAATCTGTCGACAAGAATGATGTGCTCAAATAGAGTTCGGTTGTGCTTCGAATACAAGTCCTCCCTGCCTTTCTCACAAACTACGACGCAGGGGAGCCCGATTGCTTTCGAGGCGACACCTACCTCTTCAGCTGAGTGTGACCCTAGCACGCCCACCGTCACACTGTCTGAGTCGTACTCTTGGACTGCCTTCCGAATATCCGATCCAAGGCTCAATGAACTGACTTCCACCACCTAACCGCTATTTCACCAGTAAAACTATGTGTTTTGAGACGTGGTCCATGTCGGACAAGCCCCCTCTCAGTGACACGGCAGGGCACTGGTTGGAGGAACTCTGCGCTATTCATGCCACCTGCATGATGAAGCTTCGATGACGTATTGCGACGCATCACTCACCGTACCTCGATCTATGAATCCGCCAGTAACAGCGACACGACAGGGCACCGCGAAAGAGCAAGGGGAAGGAGCAGCCTCATAGTTGATTCCATTGAAGACAAGCGAGATATAACGATCAATTGTTGACGATGATCCAACTACTGCTATGCACGGGTTGACTGCAAAGTACATGTTTCTAGGATCTCCTTCGCAGAGACTGTAGTCGTCTCCGAAATGTGGCGCAGCGTGTTTGATAAGATATCCGACAGCATTCACTTTCTGGCCAACGTGAAAAGCTGGGCGTTCGTAAAGTTCTCTTACTGATACGTCACGAGGGTACAACCAGCCGGGACCCAAGGAGAAGAAAACGCAAGTGCCCGCAAGAACGAGTATCAGCAGTGTTGCTAGAAAACAAATCCGGATTACGGTCCTATTCTTGGCCTTATCCGTACTGTGGGGGTATCCTGTCACCGGTCTTCCGCAACTCCGATCCCAACCCGCTAAGCTGATTTCCTACATGGGGGTCGAGTCAAATCTCATTGGTTTGCCCTGTAAATATCAGGGTCGTTTCATGGCTGTTAGTATACGTCCAGTTTGGCGGCGCATCTTACGCAGTAGATCCTAATCCACTCCGGATTTACGTGCCCGCAAGTCCTGCACACTTTCTGACCTCCGATTGGTCTCTCGATCGTCGTGTCCCATTCTCTTGTGGTAGTCGCCACGTTAACAGGAGGTTCCGGTTTCCTGACAGGCGCTACAGTCGCATGGGGTTCTTGCTTCCTGACTGGCGCGGCTCTGACTGGTGCTGCTCTGGAAATGTGTTCCGGCTTCGTGACATGCATGCCTGTGCTTGGAGCAGCTAGCGAGCTTCCGCAACTCGAACAGAATGTTGCATCGCTTCTGTTCTTGTATCCACACGCAGGGCATGACCTTGCTGAGACTTCCTTGGCCGTCGCTGATTTCTTCCGATATCTTACGCGCCCGATGACAGCTAAGGCGACTACAACGACCAGCCCGATCAGAGTTGCGTAGGCTGTCGTTCCGCCAGGAATCTCGAATGGCAAGATTCCTCCCTGAGTGGTAGTTGCCACCTTACCGACCGGTATGTTCGTGTCATACAGGATCACTGTCCGCGTGGTCGAATTACCGCTCAAAAAGCTCGTTTCCATAAGGATGCCGGTGATTTGGTCATACCACGAACGTTGGTCTTGATTGGCAGAGTCGAGCACGAAGCACTGTACCTGCGTATAGTTCATACTATCCGGAGGAAAACCGGTGGTAGTATTCGTGTTGAAGCTACCCGGGCCTGTCCAAAGAGAATACCCAAGCCCTTGTGTTGTGCCTGCTAGTGCGAGCGTTCCGCTTTCGAAATCGAGATAGCCATACGAGGGCGGATGTTGGCTCAACTCAGAGTCAATGAAATTGAGTATCCCAGTCCTGATAGCCATCTCGGCGGTATGCTCATGGATTTCCACGAATTCCACGTACGTGTAATCCGTCTTGTTTGCTTGCCCAAAATCCACGGCCCTGTACCACACATATGCACCATCCTTGATCCACGAAGGTGCTGATGATGCGGCATTGGTCCAGCCGAAGTTGGCTAGATTCATAGCTGCCAACAGCACAAAAGCAAGCATGAAGCCCTTCTTGGCACACGCTTTCAAACACAAGACCCAGTAGCGTCTCAGATCCGTCAGCCTTTAACAATTTCGACTTCGCGCTTGGATTTGGTGATTTGCGCCTTCGGCATCGGACGAGTCCCGTAACAATTGTCTGCTGTCAGCCCACATGCTTCAAGATCACCCCAGCATATCTATGAACTCATTCGCGTCTCTGATCGATGGGAGTACTATACCGAAATGTCGTCGATGCAGGGCGGTCCAATGTCGCCCAAGATGATCGGCGACCGCCCAAAACTGGCCTCTCCGGTGCATTTGAAAGGTGACGACGAAAGGAAAGCGCCTTAAGGATTGAACGCGCTATGGACCAGAGTGGCGTTCGATATGGCGCGTTCTAGGACTA
>CAYGWT010000220.1:0-1567 GCA_964353625.1 uncultured Candidatus Bathyarchaeia archaeon
GACGATCCGACGCAGGACTCCAGATGGTCCACATCCCAACCGTACACCCGATGCGTATCCTCGCCGTAACTGCCCTAAGCAATGTTCGGTGACAGCGTCCGCTACAGCACCAATCAGTCACAAGTATGTGAACAGAATGAATCTAACAACACGACTGGGATAGACTTGAGACTCACTCACTGTCACGTGGGATACATCCTTGCCAGCTTCATCGTATTCAGCACCGCCCTGTATCGAAATCGCATCGCCGAGGTTGTATCTCGTCAGATCTCTCAGGAACTGAAAGATGTGTACGAAGTTTGATCTTCCTGAAGCATTAGCCCCCATAAGCGCGTTGAATTATCTGAGGCTAATCGCACAATTCTCAAAACTCTTGAAGTTGGATATGCTCATGTTCTTTATCATACCGGTTATCAGAACTCCTTTCATCTCAGCCAGAGCTATAAAACACAATGTAAGATTGTGGCCTTTTCTGTGGCACTGAACCCGTTCTGGCACTTCTGAACCACGCGCAGCACACCTCCAAACGACGACGGTGCCTACTACAAGGTCGCGGCACAACATTCCTTGACAGAAAAGGAAAAGCATCTCGAGGAAGAAGAATTGAATTTGGGTAAGGAGAAATCAAGTCATTTCTTCGCGACATTTTCTTATCGGCATCGATCACTCGGGCAGCAGCGACAGGCAGGTAAGAAAATATGGCTATGAGCTCCTTGATCAAACAGTCGAGCTTGCATGCGTCGTCTTACTCCAGCACATATCACTTTGCTTTACACCATTTGCCGTCCCTGAAGAATACTTGCCCACAACTCTTGAGCTCGAGGAGTGCTTCCTCGACTTTGTCCTGGTCGAATACTATCTGAAACTGGGCCTTCAAATGATCAGCTACATCTCTGCTGTCCTTCGGGGTCTCGATGGTCTTCAGCACAAGGGTCCTGATATCCTCATGGAGGTTCCACGGGAAGATGAACCATGCCCACTTTTCCTTGGGTACGAGCACATCGTAGAAGTCTGGTTCGAACTTTGAGTGGGTGATATACAGTAGACTCGCCGACTTCAGCTCTTTCGGGTTTCTAGAACGCAAGTGCTCTATCGACAGGGCCATGGACTCACCCGTGTCCGTGATGTCATCAACCACGAGCACCTTCTGACCGCTGAGATCGACCCCGACGCCCTGGATAAGCTTGGCCTTCATGTCGGGCTGTGCCGTGATGCCCCAGTGCTCAACCTTGACCGCGAAGAGGTTCTTGAGTGCCAGATGATCGCATATAAGTCTCGCAGGCACCAGTCCGCCTCGAATGAGGGCGATGACGGTGTCGGGTTTGAAGGCAGCCTTCGTGATCTTCTTAACAACATTCTCCGTCCAATAATCGATCTCGTTCCAAGTCACAAGCCTGCAAGGGAACGTATCCTCTGGCGCCATTCCATCACCAGCTTGAACCTGCTATGGAACGGGTTCTATTAATCCAGATCGCTCCTGAGTTGCGACCTGCAAGATTCCGTTTCCTGAACTCATACTTTTTCTTCGAGTTTCTGAATTGCATGCCAGCAAGGGAATATCAGCGGC
>CAYGWT010000221.1:0-7625 GCA_964353625.1 uncultured Candidatus Bathyarchaeia archaeon
GTGTGCCACTGTAGACATTTCCAGGTCCAAATGGTCCGATTGCCACCGTGGCTGCGGCTGCCCATTCTCCAGCCTGTATGTTCCCATCTATGGTCGGCGGCGTCGCTGCATAAGCTGACAAGACTAATCCATTATGTCCTTCAGCTTGTGACATCAGCATAGACAACGTCAACATAATCGCTAAAACCACAACAGCAAACAGCTTGAACGAACGCGTCACCTAACTCAGACCTCACGTAACGACTCAGAGTATGCTACTAGGCTCATATTACACTTGCCCAGAAACGCGAAATCACTCGCGTTTGTTGGGGAGGCCCCCAGCCGTCCCCCGAACCGTAAGTAGCCCAGGGGGGGTAATTGGGAAATAGATTACCTATATCCTGTTGTGTTATGGCTCCATATCTGAAACTGGTCACGGGTTAGAGGGAGCGCACTCATAGACGTAGAGCGTCTCACCAGGAATCTTCCGCTTGCGTATTTCACGCACTACAAATCTCTTCGCTAAGAGTGCATTCTTAATGGCTTCCAAATCAAGCTCGGTGGAGACCGAAATGAGAACTTTGCCTCTACGAGTCAGATGAACACTCAGACCTTCCAAGAATCTCTGGAACACTCCCTCGCCTCGCCAAGCGTAATCGGTCCAGTCTACCGGTTTTCCTTTGAAGTACGGCGGATTGAAGATCACCAGGCCAAACCTCTCGCTTCCGACTGGTTCGAATAGGTCGCCCTCAAGGACTCTGACTCTATCCTCCAAGTTGCTGACGAGGACGTTCGCTCTTGCACATCGAACTGCAATTGGACTAATGTCGGTTGCAGTCACCTGTGCGCCCATCCGGGCGGCGGCTATGGCGCAGACTCCGGTGCCAGTACCGAGGTCAAGAACGAGCGAGTCAACTCCCAACTTGGATTCTTCGATGGCATCAAGAAGAAGCGATGTGCTAAGAAAAAGAACTGGATGAAAGACACCGGGAAGTACGACTAATGGAATTCCTCTGACATTTTCAAGGACTAGTCTGTATTGTCTTCGCTGGCGAAAGAGAACGAAAAATAGCCACAATAGCCTACGAGAGATCCACCATCTCCAGCCACGACTTGTTCGCAAACCAGCCCCCGTAACCTCGTTTGGAATGGAAAGACCGGACAATCGTGTGCGGATGGAAGGGCGAGTCAAGCGCCCTGAATCGCCCGGTTCACGTGTCCTCATGGAGTTCGACTAAGCCAAGCTTCCAATTTCGGCAATGAGAATCGAGGATTCGGTCACTCCCACATGTCGGTATCGGATATCTCCATTCTTGTCTATGATGAAGATGGTGGGAGTCGCGTCCACTGAATATTTCTGGTATACTTGCGCCGTATCTCTAATTGCAGTCCAGCCCTTCATGTTCTGATTCCGAAAGTTCCGAAAAACACTGTCGGTATCGCCGACGGGATCGACAGTAAGGGTTACCATGACGACATCGCCTCCAAACTTGGTTCGGAGGTCCGCAAGGGCTGGACCCTCAGTGACACAGGCTGAGCAAGTAGTTCGCATGAATTCAAGGACGACAATTTTGCCTTGCTGATCTGAAAGCCGAAAGGTATTGCCATCCACATCCGTCAATGCGAAATCAGAGGCAGGAAGAAGCGCCGTTGTCTGGTTTGGATTCTGAGGAGTCTGTGGTTGAGTGAAGAATGCCAACCAGATGATACCTACGACGAAGATACCTATCGCGACTAGACCGACAACCTCGACTACGTTGTGCTTTCGTTTTGTCTTCCTTCGAGACATGCGCATCCACCTTCAGGATTTCTCAGTTATGCGAAAGGCAAAGTGGCGTAGGTTGATATCTGGAATATAAAGCCAGTCAGATAATCGCTTCCTCTTGTTTCCTGATGGGCTCACGATTGCACTTAAGAGGAGGCTTTCATATCGAAGGACTTGCGATGAAGTGGACTGACCTGCTTTGAGGGAACTGCCCCGTGAAATGTGCATCTCCGCTGAGCAACTTTCACGCCGGACGCGCTTGAGATCCTCAAATTCCATAATGGAACTCTGACGTTATGACTAGTCATCTCAGAAGCTCAGATGAGCGAATCTGTTTTCGCATTTCTTTCTCAAGGAGACAACTCTTATAGCGGCTGTCTAAGAGTTCCGTACTCCTCGGAGCCAGATTAGTTGCCCGTCTCTTTTGTTGCGCCGTCATGGGATCAGGTATACGACATGCTCATGGAGCTGGCTAAACGGGTGAAGGATTCTGGTTTCCGACCTGATTTGATTGTCGGGGTGTGCCGAGGTGGGTGGGCACCCGCCCGAGTCATGTCAGACCTGTTAGAGAATGCAAACACGGCGAGCATCCGGATTGAGTTCTATCTTGCGCCTGGCGTTACTGCAAGAAAGCCCGTGATAAGCCAAGCGATCATGGTTCCCGTCAAAGGTGCCAATGTTCTCGTTGTGGATGATGTCTCAGACACTGGCGAGAGTCTGAAGGTTGCCGTCGAGCACCTTGATGTCTGCGGCGCAAGAGCGATCAAAACTGCCACGCTATATTACAAACCGCAGAGCATCTTCAAACCTGACTTCTTCATGGTTCAAACTGAACAATGGATCATTTTCCCCTGGGAACGACTCGAGAACACTAGGCGGCTACTTGATGAAGCCGAGAAGAAGGGAAAATTGATCAGCTCGGTTAAAGAGACACTCACTGGTGCCGGAATCGGTGGCGGCGTCGTGGAAAAGCTAATTGAGTACGCGCGCCTCTATCGATAAGTCTTGATCCTAGATCTATCTGAATACGGAAAATTCGTTTTGATTTCAGCATTCAGGGTGCCTTCGGGCATGGTCCCCTTCACAGCGCTAGAGGAGATAAGAGCCACAATTCCCGACAACGACATTCAGTTCTTTGATGGAGGACTTATCGCCGACAAGGAACACTTGGAGATCACAGCCATCAATGCTTTGCACGCGTTCAAGACAGGCATTAATATCTCGAAAAGCCTCGCGATGGAGACGCTTCTCTATGCTTCAGCTCAGAGGCAAATTGCCGCTGCCATAACCAAAGCCGGAGTTACCCAGGACTCAAAGATAGTTGGTTTCCTTGCGTTTTCCGAGTCGGAGGATGATGCCCGAGAACTAGAGAAGAAGATAGCGCACTTCGTTGGGGCAGAGTTGATTGAGGGTCTACTCGACGAATGGTCTGAGGAGAAGGCGAGCAAACTGATGGCACTATATGAGATAGGCACCGTGGAGTTGGAGGCGATCAGGATGCCTGGTCAGGAAGTAAAGACAGCCATAAAGAAAGCAGTCGTCGAACGGGTCGCCCTCCTATCAACAAGAACCTGACATTGGCAGTCCGAGTAACTACTTTGACCGTGCTTGCGAAGCCAGCCGCTTCTCTCTCTCAACAGAAACAATCTTGTCCGGCGCTATCACAGATACTCCTGTGACTTCACCGAGAATCTGTATCAGCACAACCTTGTCCGGTCCGTTGAGGTCAACTTTTCGATCGATTCGCTTGGCTACTGCCTCAATTAATTCTCGTCCTGAAATCGAAGTCCTACGTTTCTCGATAGTAATGCGATACTTCTCATCCTTTCCTAGGGATTCGGCCAACTTCACTGCATAGTCCTCAATTCCCTGTGGATCAGATGGCACGGTGCCAGTGATCGGAGCAACCTTCAGAGTGTAACGAAATTCCCACGGGCGTTCCAAAAGAAGCGAGCGCAGTCTTTCGATTGCTGTCACTGGGTCGATTCTTGTACGTGCCACGACAAGTCCTATGATTTGCGTTCGTTCTACCACTGCAGTGCGGTCGCCCGCCTCGCCGAGCAGATACCACAGCTCACTGCAGGTGTTTCTCTCGTTGCCTCGTGATGTGGACACTAGCAGATTGAAATCTTTCAGCAAACGAATCTCCCGCTCTGGATTGCACCAGTAACCGCTGCTAATGCTTGAAAAAGGGTTTGGCCTAGAGTATGCATCCTAAGCTACCTTCTCTCATGATCTGGGAAGACAACTGAAAGTACTTGTTTCACCTGTTCGTTTCGTATAGGCCCCTCTCGAAGCATTCTCACTCCACGAGAATTGACACGTACGATCGTTGAGCCAACCCGGCGCGAAGACTCCCCACCGTCCAAGACCGCATCTATACGATCGCCGAAGCAGCGGCGCACCATCTTTGCGTTGGTGCAGGGAGGCTGTCCTGAGAGGTTTGCGCTTGTCCCAGTAAGTAGCCCTCCACATTTCCTAATCAGCCCTAATGCCACCCGGTCGTTTGGGCATCTTACCGCTATCGACTTACGCCCCAGAGTAAGCGCGTTAGGAAACCGAACCCTCGGTTTGAGAACTAGGGTGAGCGGGCCTGGCCAAAACCTAGAGGCCAGTATCTTTGCTCGACGATCCATTACAGCGATCTGGTCTGCCAGTCGAGGCGAAAGGACTAAGATGGGAAACGGTTTCTTTCCTCTTCTTCCTTTGACGGCCATGGCTCTCCTTATGGCT
Organism: uncultured Candidatus Bathyarchaeia archaeon; assembly: GCA_964353625.1. Taxonomy (GTDB): domain Archaea; phylum Thermoproteota; class Bathyarchaeia; order 40CM-2-53-6; family 40CM-2-53-6; genus CAVPLU01. The sequence continues at coordinate 4,478 of CAYGWT010000221.1, forward strand.
CGAGGGTTGTGGGGATCACAGCCCAATCCGTAGACAGTGTCTGTTGGATAGGCTACGATGCCGCCTCTCTTCACTATCGCGGCGGCTTTTTCGATATCTCTGACGCGTGCTGAGAGAGTCTGCAGGGCAGCGCACATCTTCTTCCGAGTGTGAACTGCATGTGGCCGCCTAATAGGAAGCGCGAACGAAACTCGACGCTCCGAGGCGATCCATGGAAGAAGTGCATTCGAAGTCAGGCCTGCGAAGCTCACGTGACGTGATAGCCTGACACGTGAGGCATCCTAGAAAAGGCTTAAAAGAAACTCGTATTTCGCAACATAGGCGGCTGTTCTGGGGGCCAAGAAGTTTGAGTGAGGAAGAAGAAGACTGGGACGAAGAAGAGGACGAAGACTGGGAAGAAGACGAGTGGAGCGACGAGGAACGCTCTGGACAACAGTGTTTCTAGTTTTCTTCGTTTCTGATGCGTCACACGCTTTCTTGAAGATTAGCTCAATTCCGGGCTTTTCCGCCAGTAGTGATCTGCAATGACGAGAGTAGCTGTGCTTGAGAAAGAGAGGTGCAAGCCCGATGACTGCGGTATCCCATGCTATAGATTCTGCCCTGAGGTCCTGAACCGGAGATACGCGATCAAGTTCGTGGAGGGAGAGAAGAAACCGATTATTGTGGAGGACGTTTGCACTGGGTGCGGCATATGCATAAAGAAATGCCCGTTCGGCGCAATCAGTATCGTCAACCTCCCTGCAGAACTTGACCGAGATTGCAGTCACCGCTACGGCGTAAACGCGTTCAAACTGTACAGACTACCGGTCCCTCAAGAGGGCACCGTTACCGGACTTGTCGGCAGAAATGGGACGGGAAAAACCACAGCCCTCAAGATCCTTTCAGGTGAGATCGCTCCGAACCTAGGGAACCTCGAGGGACCACCCGACTGGCACAACATAATTCGAAACTATCGAGGCTCGATACTTCAAGACTACTTCAACAAGCTCAGCGAGAAAAAGCTCAGGATAGTTCACAAACCACAGTACGTAGATCGAATCCCGGAGTATCTGAAGGGCAAGGTCTCAGATGCTCTCGACAGAATCGATAACGCGGAAAGACTCCGCCCGCTGGTCGAACTCCTACAGCTGGACAAGATCAAGACGAGACAGATGAGCGTCCTTAGCGGAGGCGAACTCCAAAGACTTGCAATTGCGGTTGCGTCAGCGCGGGACGCTGACGTGTACATCTTCGATGAACCCTCAAGTCACCTTGACGTCAGTCAGAGGCTGAGGGCAGCTCGCGCCATAAGAGGACTTGTCGAAGAAAACAAGACTGTCCTAATTTCAGAACATGACCTAGCGATGCTTGACTATCTCTCAGACCAAGTCTGTGTACTCTATGGTGAGCCAGGCGTTTATGGAATCGTATCTCACACACACGGCGTACGAGTTGGCGTCAACATCTACCTGGACGGCTTCGTTCCGGACGAGAACATGAGATTCCGCGACGAACCGATTAGGTTTCACGTGAAGCCCCCCCGCGACTTCGCTCCAGCCGAGAGTTGGCAGCTTCAGTGGCCGAAGATGGCTAGGAAATTCAAGCAGTTTGGACTTACAGTGAGTGCAGGGTCAGCAGGAATAGGAGAGGTTGTAGGTATCCTCGGGCCGAATGGCATCGGCAAAACCACCTTCATCAAACTCCTTGCGGGTATGGAAGAGTCAGATGATGGAACCGAACTTGCCTGGAAAGGCCTCACAATCAGCTACAAGCCACAATACATTTCAGCAAAATACGAGGGGACGGTCGAAGCGCTCTTCCGATCAATCGCAGGCTCACCCTACGAAACCGAAGCATTCGCCAACCACTACATCAAACCATTTGGACTAACGAAGTTGCTGGACAGAAATATCGAAGAGCTAAGCGGCGGAGAGCTACAGAGAGTAGCGATCGTAGCCTGCTTGGCGAAGGACTCTCAAGTCTACCTGCTGGACGAGCCAAGCGCATACCTGGATGTTGAAGAACGCCTGACAGCTGCGAAAGCCATCCGGCGCACGGTCGAAGAGAAGCATGCCTTCGGTTTCGTCGTCGAACATGACATCGTTTCTCAAGATTTCATTGCTGACAGACTGATGATCTTCGATGGAAAACCCGGCTTGACAGGGCACGCGGGTAAACCTATACCACTTAGAGAAGGAATGAACAGCTTCCTTACTCAGATGGACATAACTTTCAGACGTGACCCCTCGAGCGGGAGACCTCGCGTCAACAAACTCGGAAGCAAACTAGACCGTGAGCAAAAGGAGATCGGCGAATACTACTACACTCGTGCAAGCGATTGAAAATTGACCAAGAAATCCATGTGGTCGGCCCTGCGTGATGTTTAACTATCCATCTGCAGTTAGACTCGTTAGAAAGTGCAGGGTTTGACTCAATACTGTCTCGAATGCGGCGGAACGCTCAGCTACGACACAGTCTTCAAACAATACAATTGCAAGAGCTGCGGCCTCACATTCACGTCCCAACAACTCTTGGAGGGCAAGGGAAAACTCCAAGATAGAGAAACCAGCACCGAGCAGAAGAAACGCAAGCAGAACGAGTACCTAAACTGGTGGCTATCAAAGAAGTAGCCTGAGCGCCATCAACGTGTTAGGTTAGCATCCGCTATCCTTCGCACTGCCTAGAACTGGTCCAAGTCCCGAACGATCGCTTTCCCGCGGAGTCTCCTTCTCATCAGTGCAACTGCAAGCTTCAGCTCTGTCACCAGCTTATCGCGAGATGTACCACCGATGCGAAAATGCAGCTCAATTCTCGCAGATCCGTCCTTCTCAATTCCTCGTGGGTGTGATTTGATGAATACCAGGCGGTGTTTTCGCATGACTTCATCGATCAGTGGTGACAATGATGATTCCGGAATTCCGCGAAGTAGTAGAGAGTGCTCGTGGAATTCGTAGGCGCTCCCGAAACTCTCAATCATTGGCGTAACTGAGCTTCTGAAAATAGCTCGCATTTCCTTCGGAACTCCGGGAAGAGCGATCAAAGTGGTTCCGTGGACAACGAGGCAAGGCGCAGACGCCGTGCCAACCGGATTTGGCAATGGCGTAGCTCCACCTGGGAATCTTGCCATCTTCAAACGGGGTGGTGTGAGTTTCACATGCGGCCCGAATCC
>CAYGWT010000222.1:0-2116 GCA_964353625.1 uncultured Candidatus Bathyarchaeia archaeon
GGGTCTTCCCGAAGTACAGCGGGTTCCACACAAGAGTCACAGATTTCTTGAGATCTCCCTGCGCGAAGATGAAGGGCCCTTGACCTATCAGCTTCGCTAAACCCTTCACGGTGGGGTGCGGTTCCTCCCACGGCCTGAAAGCTTTGTAATCTTTCACATCTTTCCACACGTGTCTGGGCAGGAATGTCATCCGTGCGAACGCGTACAGATACCGGTATCCTGCCTCGTTGAGGTAGATCTGGACAGTTGCTTTATCGGGGGTTTCCACCTTCGCAAGATTCATCCATATGTCTTGGAACTGAGGAATCCTGTTTGCGGCAAGAAACTCTATGCAGAACCTCACGTCCTCAGCGGTGAAGGGTTCACCATCATGCCACATCACACCATCCGCAAGTCTGAATGTGATTCTCATCCCAGGCTTCCCGGTGCTGGTGGTCCACTTCTCAGTCTCCCATTCTTTCGCCAGCATCGGCATGTCTTCCAATGTCTCCGGATTCGCGGCTAGGAGAGGCGTGTACAGTTGATTGAGGACCTCCCACTCGTGTTCATTCGCTAGAATGGGGTTCAGGCTTCTCAGCTCGCCCGCCATTGATTGAGTGAGTCTTTCACCGAATGACTTACCGACTCTTCGCACGCCAAGGTAGGTCCCTGGATTGACAATTCCTTTTCCAGGCATGTTGACTAGTCCCCCCCATTGCGGAGACGCAGCTGCGACATTGGATGTAGAGTAGATTGGCACATATGGAACCAGTACCGAAAGTCGTTTTTGAGCGTCATGAGCGGACTTCACCGCCTCAGCCCTCTTGATTCCGAACCACAGACCCTCCAGAGCTCGATCCAGTTCTGGATCGCGAATTCCAGAGTATGCGTTCGTCGACTGTCTATCAAGCGTTGAATGTAGCAGATTGAACAACTCAAATGGAGGATAGCCTAGATCGTGATCATAAACCAACAAATCAAAATCTCTCTCCTGAATTGTCCTCTTCACGAGTTCAGATTCTGGTAGAGCCACATGTCTAATCGGTATCCCAATTGTGCTTGCGTAACTTGAAGTGGTGTTCCCGGCGATCCATAGATATGCAGCCTCCTCGAATTTTGGCGTCAGCAGTGTCATTTCTCTCAATGGTCTTCCGGTTTGAGGATCAGTTATCTTTCTCGCGCGTAAGTCAAATCTGTATCCCGCGTCCCTCAACGTCCTCATAGCTTTGCCTACATCAAATTCACCTGCTGAGGCATTTTGATTCATCCATCCAATAGAGGCCTTCGGAACGAACGTATTCAATGGTTCAGCCCAAGCTCCCAAGGTTGTATTGGCAATGAATCCTCGATCCACTAGACAAGAGACAGCTCTCCTGAACTCCACGTCGTCAAGTGGGCTCCTTCTAGCATTGAAGACGAGAAAGGACATCCGGGTGCTTCCTTGCGGCGATCTGTACAGCTTAATGTCAGGATCAGTGCTCATGTTCAAAAGTGCTGGGAGACCTTGAACTCTTGGGATAATGTCAACCTGTCGAGCCTTGATCAAGGCCCTCTCAATGTCAGGACGAAACTCCGGCACGATCGTGTAGACTAACTCGTCGATGTTGGGTCCAACCATTTCCGGTTGTGTGCCTGATGTCACTGCTGGGAAGACAGACAACAGCGCAGTAACAACCAATAAGGCTGCAAGGGTTGGCTTTCCTGCGGCTGTGGAAGCACACATCTCCTGGTCTCCACCTGCTTGATCTCGATCGAATGATTGACTTGGTCAGTTCAAGACGTCGCGCATGATCATCTATCTCATTACAACGCCGAGGGCATGTTGAGTGGAGAAGTAATGTTGAGGATCCAAATTCTGTGCCATGGCATATATGATCGCATGTTCTGCATTCTGGAAGTTTGGATTGTTAGCGATACTCTGCTGCACTTGATTAATCAGAATCTCTTCCTGCACAGCGTTCAATCTGTGGTTCAGGTAGTCATTTGCGAGATTCATCCAATACCATGATTCCCAATTGAATTCCTGTATCTGCCATTCCTCAGTCATGGGAGGAGGCTGATAGTCAGGAGGCAGTTTTGGATTAGGCTCAGGGTTAGGCGGAGGAGGCGGTGGGGGCGGAGGTGCGGTAGATGGTCC
>CAYGWT010000223.1:0-5056 GCA_964353625.1 uncultured Candidatus Bathyarchaeia archaeon
TGGTACCTGGGAGGAAAACCAACGACCAAACCGAGCATGATCAATGTTGGCGACAAGCTCGTCGAGATGCTCAACTTTGATGTCAAAGCTGAGCTGGAAGCAATCAGCATGTACAAGGAGATTATGGAAATAGCACAGAAAGAAGGCGATGTCGCCACCCGAGAGATCTTCGAAGAAATCGAAGAGGAAGAAGAAGAACATCACGACTTCTTCTCAAGCCTTCTCGAGAAAGAGTAGACACATTTTCCTTTACTACCTCATTTTTTATTTGTAGTTTCTAGCGGCTTCTCCCGGCAATTGCTGGGAGGCTTGGACGTACTCGGTGTGTTTGCGTGCATGATGAGGGAACATGCAGCTTTGGGTGAAACTCAACTCATTGACAGTCCTCGATGATGTTGCCTATGGGCTTGAGCTGAATCAAGCTAAGAAGCGTAACGTGTGAGTGGTGTCAGGCAGAGTTAGGAGGGCGCGTGACTCTACCTGCGGCTTTCACAGACTAGGCAGTACCATCGCTTGTAATTCGTAGCGTAGAAGAGTTCTCGTCCGCATGTGGGGCAAAGTGGAACGCGTGGAACTGCTCCTCCGAGATGTTGATATTGTGATTGAGGCGGTGCAGGCATTGGATAAGCTCCACCGGGATTTGCTGGGATCGCCATTGTTCCCATTCCCATCGCTGGTGAGGCCATCATTGGCATAGGTGGAATTGCTGCTCCGCTAGGAATTTGTGGTGCTGTCTCTATGGGAGACGAGTCTGAAAGAACTGCCATAGGTCCGTATCTCGCTATGACCTCGCCCATCTTTCCATACCCCATTAAGAAGAACAGGGATGGAAGAATGAGGATCGTCGCAGTTGCGGCATAGGGGTATCCAAGGAAAGCGCCGAAAGACGCTAGTGAGAGCAGAATCAAGGTCACGCCGTAGAATAGTGAGGCAGCTCTGGCTCCCTCGTAGTTGCCAGTACTAGTTCTTCTAACCGTTGTGAAGTAGATCACTCCGATGAATATTAGAAAGATAGCAATAGCCCCGGCTCCAATCAAGAGCGGTGAGAGAGCTTGGGTTGCGAATGTGAAAGCGAAAAACGCCGTCCAAGCATCAATAAGCGAGCTTCCAGTCGTGAGCATGGCAACGACCGCTGCAGCCGGGTAGCCCACGAATAGCAGTGATCCGACAGCAAGTGAGATTGTGCCCAAGCCGAGCCAAGGAAGAGACATCAGAAATAATAGAATCCATCCTATCAGAAGAAAGTCGTGAGTAGCAACAACCTCAGGCGGCTTAATCACTACGGGCTTCTGGAACTGAGCATCCAAAGTGTATCGACAATCAACCCACGTGGGGTCAATCATCAGATAATGGTTATGCGACCTCCGGCACGGCAGGGACGATTCCTAGACGGGCACCAAAGCGCGAGATTAGAAGCTATGAGTACACCCCCAGATGAAAAAGCGTCAAGGAATCATGCGGGAATTGATAGAGGAACGCCTACTTTGCAGGCACTCTGCTGATCAGAATCGGTGCAGCTCAGCACGCCCCATGTCCCAGACAGCTTATAACAAGCCCTCCGGTACAGGCATCAGCCTAGAAAAGCGGTTCTTGAACGGTCGATTGGGGCTTGGAGGACAGATATTTCCCCCAGCTGTGCCAGCGGTGGGCCTCATCGCGGCTAAGACACGACAAGATATTCAGTGACTCGCTACGCGAGCAACGATCAGACAGTGCTCAATGCCCGCGAACGACAAGATTGCACACCTGTAGATTCTCACGCTCGGCTTTCCTAATCTATCCTGAAAACCTTTAACTTCTGGACATGAGAGTCTTGGCTCGGAGACGTGCGGAGATCTCAAAACAGCGGGGTGGGGTAGCCAGGTTTAACCCGCAGGGCTCATATGAGCCAACTGGGAAACCCTGAGATCGGTGGTTCGAAAGTCTCACGGACAGACCGAAGATCCACCCCCCGCACAGAACCGCGCAAAGCGGCTCTGGGGGAATACCAATAGTCCGTAACGTCTCCACCAAACCACCTCGGGAAGGACTGCTGCATCATCTAGAGTCCATAATAGTGAAGCACGGAACATGCGATGCTCCTCTGTTGGGGAGGATCGCAGATCCAACAATCAGGCACGTGTGGTGTGCGTATTCTCTGAAGGAATGGCATCATGGGAAATGCCATTCCATAGGCGACCGGCTAATCCCCGTGCGTGTTCTCAGATACCGGACTTCCGGCTTTGTTAGATGACGATGCGCTCTCGGTGGTGGCAGATAGATTCGTTTCGCAAGATCTCTGCTAGATTCTAGCTGGACCTTCGATATTGCGTGGCTTCCACAACGTTCACAACGATAACCTTGTCTCCTGCCTGCTGACTTCATTCTCTTTCCACAGTGTGGGCATACAGGGTTGCGACTTTGCATGCATGCTACAAGCTTGAGAATCTCAAGCTTCTCCAGATTGAGGGTCCTCGGGATCGACTTGCCGGCGGATCTCATGCCTCCAAATCCCCGCACTCGATCTCCAACTTCCAGTTGCCTAATAGTCTCTCTGAATCTCCCTGTAGGCTCGTACGCCGCACAATTAACCGAGCCCGTTTCGTCCCCAAGAACGAAAATCACGTGACCCCCGCGAATCGTGTGAGGCTTCTCCATCACGATACCCTCAACGACGGCCGACGAGTGATCTTGCAGGTCTGAAATCCTACAGCGCCTAGTCAGGTGGGCGTCGGTCCCTTGATTAGTTCTGAAGATCATCCAAGCCTTGACTGGCTCACTGATTCTGAGCATATGAAATGCCTTGCGCACAGCCTCCGGGCTTTCTCCTCTTACACCGCATAGAATCGGATCGGACCCTCTCGGAGTGATTAGGATTCTTCCAGTTTCCGGGTCAACATTGTTGAATGTGACTTGGCTCATTTCCTTATTCATCCGTACAACTGACTCATTGTCAACGAGCCTCGGTTTCCCAATGAAATCATCTGACCTGTACGCGATTAACTCGAAAGTATAGTCATCTTCTAATGGCATCCCGATCGACGCGAGTGCACCGACAATTCCTTGGATCGAGCCGTAGCTCAATGCCTCGGCCCCGACTCTCGAAATCGTAGACACTGCCTCGCTAGGTGTGACAACGCGCGTGAGCGCTTCTTTACTGAATTCTTCAAGACCTGATGGGACTGCACCCGCCAGCACAACGATGCCTGGATCTGTGCCTGGGTCGCCGAGTCTTGAGCTCCGCTCAATCTCTTCCGCAGCAAACTCAAGGACCTCTTCAGTGTTTAGGCTCGATTCCATCCTGAGGCAGACTGCGCCGTTTCCCCTTGTCTTCCAAGGGACATTTGGGTTGAGCCTGATGAGATTTGGATAGTCTAGGAAGGCTACTCCTTTCGAATCTAGTATCGAAACTAGATTTGTCGCAATTCTAGTGGTGCATCCGCCTGCCAGCGAGTCTGTGTCGTCAATTCCTAAGTGGATTCTCACTCGGAAGACCCCTTGCAAGTCAAGGATTCTCACTCATTTCCCACGTCTATTTTACTTCCCACTGCGTCAACTCGAGGCACTCTACACGGAAAGACTCACTATCAAGAAAGACTAGCCTACACGGAAGACCCTTTGGTTTCCAAGGGATACATGCCGAGATCCTTCATCAATTCGACAATCTCACAAGCGTGTGTGATTATGGGGGTACGCTTCTTGATATCGCGTATGAACTCTTTCTTGAGACCAAGAAATTCAAGGGTAGCCTTCAACGTTTTGAGGTGCACCTCATAATCACTCATGGGATGCCCCGCCAAGATACATTCGTTTCCTAGTAATGCAGCCATGCGCAGTTTTTCGGATGCCCTGATGGGATTCAACCACTTCTCATCAAGGCCTACTCTATCACTCTCCGAATCATAGGTGAACCGGCCTCCAGCCCAAAACGTAGTCCACACCCGAAAGTTGTTGGACTCCTCCCTTTCCTTTTCTGTCGTGGGCCCATGGAACCTAGCGGCCTCTTCCGCTCTGGTTGTTGGCTCATGCAATCCTTTACTGTGAAAGCTAAACTTCATCCGATCAAAGGCAAGGTCTTCCAAACCTGCCTGCTTAATTTCGGGCCACAGCTCGAATAGCATGCTATCAGAAAGCTTCGAAGCCAATTTGCTGAACAACATGACGCTTTGTCGTCTTCCCCGCGTTGGTGAATCTACGAATCCTCCCGGAAGTCTGCATAGAAGGAAGCCTATACCACGAAGGGCTAAGTCGTAGTATTGCGACGGGCCTCGGCCTCGCGCGTCTTTCTCCTCTCTCTCAACCCCGATGAGTTGGAGATTATAGCACTCGTCGGTCGCATGCAGCAATACCGTGCGTCCCCAGAGTGGTATGCGACCTCCGATTTGGTACTTGTTCAGTGGTCCCTCCTCGGCCAAGAGTCTGAGAATTGCATAGGCTTTCTCTTCGAAGGGGGTTGCTTTCACCTTCTTTTGTAGCTCGTTTTTCGTTGTCTGTGGTTCACCAGCGCGAGGATATTCTATATCAAAGTCTCTGAAGCGATCAAGCTTTTCCATGATATCTCACTTTCAGTTGTATCAGTTTTGAGTGTCTCAAGGTCGATTATCTCACTATTGCGTGATATATCGCAGAGTCTGGAGATATAAGGGGTACGCTACCCTACGCTATCATAGTGGCGATTTGGTGTGAACCGGAAGATTCAATCACCATTCGAACTTGACAGCGCGGACGTCAAAGCCCTAGATGACAAATCCAAGGCGCTTCAACGCAGCAAGAGCTCAATCATACGTCAGTTGATTCGTGAACACCTACGGGAGATCTGACAAGTGAACACCGTCACCGCTTCCGAACTCGCGAAAAGAATGCTGGGCATCATCAAAGCCAAGCCTGGCGAAGCGGTTGATCTCAGTATCCTCAAGGACGGTTCGGTGCTCTTGAGAAAGGCAGAGCAGACGCAGGGTTCCAACACATGACCTGTGACTATGCAACAATTGTCAAGTCAACAAATAAGATTCTGAGCGAGTACTCGTATCCGCTCACTCTTCGACAGATCTACTATCGACTAGTTGCGAATGGCATG
>CAYGWT010000224.1:0-4930 GCA_964353625.1 uncultured Candidatus Bathyarchaeia archaeon
GGCGCTGGGCAACAGCATCCGAGTCATCTTGCACGGCTCGGCGTTGGCGCATAGCTTGACGGTTTTAAGAGAGGAGTAGAACAAGAGTCCTTTGGGAATTCTATAGTGTCTGAACTTGATTCTAAGGTAACCTCTCTCATATCTCCGCAGCTGACGGAATGTCGAGATCTAATCAACGAAGCATTGACCAAGCAGAGGCTACTGATATTGGTCGGTAACTGCACTGTCAATTATGAGGGTAGAGCAGCATCGAAACTGACATGGGGCGAACGGGTGCTCATTATCAAATCCGATGGTTCCGTACTGCTTCACCGTCGTTCAGGATATGAGCCGGTGAACTGGCAGCCTCCAAAATGCCAGTTCCGAACGAGTCTAGAAGATGGGAAGCTTCTGCGCATCATAGCGACTCGCCAGAAGCCGAAGGAATCGCTTCAACTTCTCTTCGACGATGTTGGCATGATAGCGTCCCTCAACCTAGCCGACAAAGGAGAATTCGCGATGCATGTCACGGAGGAACAGATGAAGCAGGCGATAATGCTTGACCCCTCTTTGGTGGAGCATGGATTGAAGCTGATCGCTGAAGAGAGAAGGATGGGTGATTCGGGCTTCACGGACGTTTACGCGGAAGACCACGATGGGCGGCTGGTCGTGATCGAGATCAAAAGAAACGCGGCAAGTCGTGAAGCGGCCTTGCAGCTGAACCGTTACATAGAGACTCTGCGGAAGCGAGTGAACCGACCTGTTAGAGGCATTTTGGCAGCTCCGGATGTCAGGTCGGGTACATCGACGCTTCTTGCGAGTCTAGGATACGAGTTCAAACCAATCTCACCAGAGAAGTGCTTCCAGACTCTGAAACCCAGAACAGACGCCCGTCTCAGCGAATTCCTACAATGATAATGCGAACTCTGGTATCATAACGCGGGCTGCCTTTGGGACGGGTCCGCTCACGGAGCGAAGGCATTATTCGTGTCACTCCGTAGATTCATCTAGAATAGGCTGGCGACTTGCACGCCAATAGGAAATGCGTCGACACATAATGCGTTGGCAACACTGAGAGGATCTCTTGCGAATCAGCAGGAACCACCAGTCTCAGATTCCAAGAAAATCAGGGGAGCCGTGGCAGTGTTCATCATGGAAGAGGACAACGACCTTTGGCTACTCATGATCAGGAGGAGAGAGATTTTGCAAGATCCATGGTCTGGTCAAATGGCTTTTCCGGGCGGCCACGCTGCCAACCAAGATCGCTCTCTATTTGACACCGCTGCAAGGGAGACTTGGGAAGAGGTGGGTGTAGATGCGGGCACCCAACAATTCCTTGGCTGCCTGAACAACGTGTATCCCAAGAACGCTCCAATGATTGTGTCACCCTTTATCTTTCTACTCCTGAACAAAGTCGATCCGAAAACCAGCAATGAGGCTGAGGAGATCGTGTGGGTTCCAGTATCGTTCCTCTTGGATCCGAAGAACGTCTCCACCTTTGTGGTGACGATACGCGGCGAAGAAACACCGATGCCCTGCTACAATTATTCAGACCATATAATTTGGGGGATGTCCTTTAGAATCATACGAGAAATCATTTCAAAGATGACTGTTCACAGCTGAGCGCGGTCGTGGGGTTCAAGAGCCAGATGCTAAGAGCTATTTCCGTAGCTCAACAGCATGAGGCTCTAATTGATGAGAACGCTGGTCCTCGGCGCATCAGGACAGATAGGCGCGTACACTGTTCAAGACTTGGTTGAGTTCTACAAAGCGGACGTGACGGCCGCGAGCCGAAAGCTCTCAAACGTCAAGAAAGCAATGACAGACCTGAACCTCGCTGAACATGTAAAGTTGGCAGAGCTTGATGCCAACGACACACAGGCAGTAGCAACTTTGGCGAGAAATGAGAGGATCGACACGGTCGTGAATTGTGCTTGGTACCAGACCAACCTATCCGTAATGGATGCGTGCCTACGTGCAGGTGCTCAGTACACGGACCTAGGCGGCCTATTTGACACGACACTGAAGCAACTTCAACTCACTCAGAAATGGAAAGATGCCAACTTGAACGCTACGATTGGGTTGGGCAGCACTCCCGGCCTGACGAATATTGCGGGAGCGGCCGGCGCGGCGAAATTCGAGAGCGTCGATACCATCAATATCTATTGTACATGGGGGAACACTCTCCCCGTAAAAGAGCCGGGGTGGCCTGGCTACTCTATACGAACCGTGATGGACGAATTCACCCAAGAACCGGTTATTTGGCTAGATGGCAAGCACGTGAAACAACCGGTTCTATCGGGAGAGACAACTATCACCATGCAGGATCCAATTGGCAAGATCACAGCTTGCTATGTAAAGCACTCCGAACCTGCAACGATGGGCAAATACATCGGAAAAGGCTGTCGCAACGTGACATTCCGGATTGGCTTTCCAAGCACTGATCTCGCAACCTTCAAGACTTTGAAGAACCTTGGTTTCGCTGAAACAACTCGTTTCAATGTTGGTGGCGCGGAAATCTCTCCTCTCGACTACTTGACCACCATGTATCAAAGAGCAATCTCGAAATCCAGAAGCGAGTCTCATCCACGTGAAGAGTATGAGTATGATGCCTTCAGGATAGATGTATTTGGACTCGTCAAAGAATCACCAGCGACTGTTACGTACTTCATAATCACGTGGAATGATCCTGAGAGAGGAATATCTTCTGCACGTGACACCGCAGTCCCTCCATCGATAGTTACACAATGGCAAGCGACCAACAAGATCAAGAGCTCAGGAGTCTTTCCAGCCGAAGCTGTCGTGGACCCGAGTCCGTTCTTTCATGAAGTCGGGAAGAGAAAGATCAGAGTAGAGGAACACTTCACGGAGACGCGCAGATTCTACTAGAGCTGATTTAGGTTTCGGGATATCGCTATCATTCTTCGGCGAAGTCTGATGGGAACCAGGGAACTATTCTGATCGATGGGTCCTTTAGGTTGTTCAATATTGCCGCGTTTATGAGAAGCGGTGTGATCGATTCCACCATCTTCGAGGTCGACAGAGGGCCAACCCGCAGGGCTCGAAGGTTCGGGATATCATGAGTCATCCTCGCGACCGTCTGCAGCGCATGCTCGTCCTGGCCGCTAACGAGGACATCGACGTTCAACACGGAGTCAAGGTCTCTAAGATAAGACGCGGGAACTGTCTGGAACGCCGACACGACCGGGATGTTACCTACCTCTTCAGCCACTAGTTCAGCAGCTGACTTCTCGTAAGCAGCCTTGCCGCCGACGACCACAGGAGAATAGGTGAAGAGCTTTTCCTCTCTTGCCATCGGCACGATCACTGAAACGACCACATGCTGAGAAGTTAGTTTATCCTTGATCGTTTTCACAGTTTCAATCGCATGCTTCGGCGGAAGCGTGAGAACAACAACTTCAACGAGAGGCGGAATATCAGTGTTCACGACGCCTTTGATGCTGCCTTTCATTCGGTTTCCATAAAAGCCGCGGGCCACTGACTCGTACTCACGTGACACTGCCTCGGCTTTCTCGATCCGTCTCGATCCAAGCCATACGTCATGCATCAGAGCCCATCGTAACGCCAGACCCTTGCCCATGCTTCCGGTTCCACCGACAATTCCAATCCGCAAAGCCAGTCGTCCAGACAGGAATGCAAGTGAATGTATTCAATCTGTCTGAGAGGAAACAAGTCGCGAAGCGCATTATTGCGGGAGCTCAGTGACGCTGTTGATAGAATCTGTACGGATGATACAGGGGGGTGCGGCAATTCCTGCAGGCCGAATCATATGGGCTGACTGGTGCGCGGCATCGTGGGCAAACCAGCTGCACCATTGGCATGACTCTCGGGTGCCGCCTCTTGACCACTACTACAGCAGCCACTATCGCTGTCAGGCTCACTCCAACCGCTATCACCAGCAAAGGAACGAGCAGATCCCAATGCCAGGAGGATGACGCATTTCCTGTAGAGGTTGTCTGATTGGTCGTACTGCTGGTCATTGTCGCATTGCTGCTCGTTGTGGCCATAGTAGTGGTTGCTTGAGGCATGTACATGATGGTGACCGTTCCGCTTTGTGACGGGCAGGGCAATGGAAACGGCATTAGCAACGTGAAGGTCAAGAGTAGAAACGAGCTAGTTCTGGGACGTGCCATTTCGCCCGACATTCACGAGCAGTCCTTCTCAGTGCAGATACGGCATGGAAGCGGAAATAAGACACTTTCCCACCACGCCAGAGCTCATCATGCACCCAAAGAGAACCGCGCTGCGCCGACCATGGCGATAGCTGGGTCGACCATCCATCGCACATAATGCTTAGGTTGTTCCCCGGGCGTCCCTGACTTCCTCTCAAGTCAAGGCATACGTCTTGGGTATGCTTCCGAATGAAGCCACAATTCCACGTTCTTCCAGTCCAATCAGTATCGAGAGTGCTCTTGGGTGGGGGATGTTGAACAAGCGTGCGACGGTTCTGGAGTCAGCCTCTCCGAGTTCACATAACGCGCCGCAAACCCGGGCTTCTTCATTCGTCAATCCGAAGCCTGCGTTCGATTTCTCGAGAAGGCCACATATTCGTTCTATGTCTTTCTCGAATGCGGTGACTGTGCCTTCCACTACCGCGTGTGGCTGCACAACCACGAAAGGCCCAACTCTCGATTCTGCCGTCAAGTGAGAGCCCTCTCCCAATTCTGTTCCCGCCCCAACAACGGTATCCCGGTCGATTTGCACTCGATCCCCAATCCTGCAGTTCTCGGCTACGACGCATGTGTCGAGGGCTGTATTCCTTCCGATGTGCGTGTTTTCGTAGACTACTGAGAAAGCAATTTTCGCATTTTCCGAGATTTCGCTTCCATCCCCGACGCATGCGTAAGGTCCAACCACCGCGCCTTTCTGTATTCTCACGTCCTTTCCAAGGTGAATCGGTCTCCTGATGGTGACCGCTTCAGAGATCGCG
>CAYGWT010000225.1:0-2596 GCA_964353625.1 uncultured Candidatus Bathyarchaeia archaeon
GCCACGTTTGCAGCTAGTTCCTTCTTTTCTGGCCAATCGACCTCACGATAGCTCCAGCGTCCGAAGGGTGTTCGGATGCTTCCTAACGCGACGGTGCCTGTCTTGTCAGTTGCAGCGTGCTTATCGATCTTCCACGTGGGATCCAGATGCTTGACACGTTGATGGCCACCGACCAGGTGTTTAGTGTGAACATTGAATACTATGCCGGAGAGATCACCGAACTCGCGCATAGTCTCCCCGAGAAGCGCCAATTCCTCATCGGAGATCTTGCGTGGATTCTTCAAGGCTGGGCGTAGGCTGCTGACAGTCTTCACAGGTTTCTTCATGAGGGCGACATTTCCTAGGTCATGTTGAGGGTCCCCGCCGCGAAACAGAAGCAAGCGCAACTACGATGATGACTAGGAACACTATTTGGGCGAACGGAAATTCAGGGATCGGTTGACTCTCCACAACGAAACCAGTCTCCACGTATCTATGAGACCACGATACCATGACCGTGTATGTTCCATTCGGCGCATCCGGAGGCAGTTGAATGATGACGGTTGCGTTTGTGACTCGTGAATAGTAGAGATTATGAGGGGCAACCTCAATAGATCGCTGAGATTCAGGCCCCACAGTTCAAGGGTGAGCCAGTATGATCCACCTGCAAGCGCGACTAGGAAACTGAGGAGGAACCGTTTCTCGGCTCGCTCCAGATTCTTCAAGACTGCGAACCGGTCATGAGTCTCACCTGACATGACACTTGTTAGAACAAGCGCATATTCAATAGAAGAGAAAGACATCTGAGGCCTTGCACGTTATGATGAATGAACCACAGCGGAATCAATCATGGATCAAATCCTCACTTGCCCTCATACTTGTGGTCGCGATAATCGTAGTGGCCGCGTTGATCGATGAATTCTACATGACCAAAATTCAACCGACCAACATTGACTTGTTTCCACTCTGGCTGCAAAATTGGGATCTGGCAGGTTTCACCCTGCTAAACGAGCAACTATCTTGGCCCTTTCTCGATCCTGTCATGCTAGCTATCACTCACATGGGCTCAACGATCTTCTGGCTGTTTGTCTCGGTGGTTCTTTGGATAGGGAATAGAAGACGAGAGTCCGTGCTATTGGCCTTCGGCATAGTCATTGGAGGCTTGATTTTTCTACCCATCAAATTTGCCTTTTCGAGAGCTAGACCATTTTTGGTCGTGCCAGGCGCGAATGCTTTAGATATTGAGGGCGGAGGAAGCTTTCCCAGCGGACATTCAAAGAACGCTTTCACAGCCTATGTGGTTCTTGGATCCGAATGGAAGCGCCTGAGATTGCCGCTTGGCATCCTCGCGTGCTTGGTAGCTGTAAGTAGGATCTACGTGGGTGTGCATTGGCCTTTCGATGTGATAGTAGGCTCCATTGTAGGTTGGGTGATAGGCCAGTTCACAATAAGATATGAGACCAAGATAATTGATGCCTTCAACAGGATTACGGGCCTCAGCATCTGAAATCCCTAATCTGAACGGAAGGTCAGCTTGGGTTCCTCATCCTCGCCCGGAAATCCACCGCCACCCCACTCGCGATATCATCAATCAGACTCTCAAACTCATCATCAAGCATATGGGCGAAACGGTCGCGATCGCGATACTTACGCATGAACTCGCGAATGTAGCTTACAGCCTCGAATGCCCCTTCGGCTCTTGGGTTCACAGGTCGAGTCTCCTAGCGTGGCCTTCCAAGATTGACCTCAAGTATTCATCTGGCTTAGCTGAGCTCTGAATAGCGGTTAGGATGGGGCTGACGCGACTGTAAATCCAGTACGGGATCATAATCTGGATGTGGCCGGACGATCGACGCTCAACCAGCTCATACGGGTCTTCCTCGATTCTAAGTGATGTCATAGCCCCCAAGGAGATGCATACCATTCATAGTCGATGAGAGCATAGACCCGTAAGGAGAGGCCTAGTCGAATGTGTCAGAGCTCTGGAGTTCAGCTTCAGTTACGAGTCTCACTCTCGCCGTGTTGTGCCTCTGATGTCTTTTCCGGGCAAGTCGGGTTCACCAGCAAGGTGAGAGTGAATGGGTAGAACGATACCGACGTGTCGGGTCATTGTGAAGGAAGAGACCACCAAGTTGGACAGATTCAGGGGCTTTCTCCGATTACTTGGAGACCATCGCTTCTTCACTTGTATTCAGGACTCTCCACTTTCGCTGCGCCCTTTCTTGATAATCATCTCTAGGTCTTGACGGCTCTAGATGATTGAGAGATCAAAGATGCAACGTCAAAATCAAACAGACCAGCCTACCAAACGCCCAATGAAAGGTAGACGCTCTAGGAGGTCTACTCCACGTCAAGAGTGAGAATCATCTTCGAAACTCCAAGATACTCTGAGCTGGAACCGGCGCAAGAAGCCTCAGCGAGTTACGCGCACTATTGTGGAGTCTGCGGGGAGAAACTATCCCTCGCGGAGAGTATGATTGATCGGAGGAAGATCCGCTTACTCTATGATGACATTTGCCCAGGCTGTGGTGTTAGTCTTGAGAAGAACCTGCAATGTAGAACCTCCAAGATACCATCTAAAACAAGTGCATCAACAAATCCGAACCTCCGAAATCCC
>CAYGWT010000226.1:0-2106 GCA_964353625.1 uncultured Candidatus Bathyarchaeia archaeon
TGATATGCGGCTGTACTCCGCTTTGCCACCGTGACGGGTAAGGAAGAGATGCCTTCCCGCGGCATGGGTCGCCGGTTCGAATCCGGCCAGGCCCACCAGTTCTCATACTCACAAGAGACTTAATCTAGCATTGGCATCTTCAGGTTGTTTTCGCGTTCGGTTTTCTTCGCTTCTTCGTAGCCGGCGTCAGCGTGACGGACAACTCCAATACCCGGGTCTGTCGTCAGGACGTTCAGAATCTTCCTTTCAGTCAACTCTGTTCCGTCCGCGACAAGACACATGCCGGCGTGGATGCTGTATCCGATTCCCACACCTCCGCCGTGATGTACAGGGATCCATGTTGCGCCAGAGACCGCGTTCAAGAGGGCATTCAGGATTTGCCAGTCTGCAACTGTTCCCTTATTTGCCATCTCTTTCAGTCCCGTATCAGAGGAACATAGACGATGGTCTGCCGAAACTGCGCCAATCTCAGCCGCTAGTGCGGCTCCACCGGTGTCGAAGAATTCGTCTGCATGAATTTTCGGTTTCAATCCTAGTCGCTGAGCAGCCTTGAGGATTCTTCGTGATTGTTCAATCGTGAAGGCCCCTTTTTAGCAGAACACGTCGCCGAACCGAGCCAGTTTCTTTTCTGCGACTTCTGGAATCATCTCTTCGACAACTAGGTCCACATACTCGTCTGCTCTTTTCTCGTACTCCTCAGGAATCGCATGTGCGCCCAAGAAAGTCGGAACAACATCGAACGGTCCGGCCTTGTCGAGAGCCCGTGCAACTTGCAGACACTTGATTTCCTCAGCCGTGGTGAGGCCGTACCCACTTTTGGCTTCTATTGTGGTGGTCCGTGCAGCAGCAATGATCGCGCTCTCTTGAGACAGATTTCGAAAAGCTGGTGCTTTCCTGTCTTTCTTGTCTCTTTGACCGTGCTTAGGATTACGCCGCCTGCGGCGAGGATTTCCATGTAGGATTTCCCTCTGAGTTTCATCTCGAATTCTATGTCTCTGAAGCCGGCAAAGATGATGTGTGGGAGGATCAACTAGTCCTGGCAGCATCGTCTTGTCTGAAGCGTCGATCACGTGCTTGGATCGATACGCTGAGAGTATCTCACGCGTTTTTCCGATCTTAACTATTATTCCATTTCGAATAGCGATCGCGCCGTCATGGATTACTGTGATGTTGCATTGTTGAGGGCCGAACGCGGGATGAAGATCTCTTCCCGTAGGTGTAGCGATCTCAGCGGCGTGAGCTACAATGAGGTCGACTTCTTGTCGGTGCAAAGTTGATCATCTAGTATGAGATGTTCGTAGGATTTGAGAACATGCGGTAGTAGGTATTCGCTCTGAATGAGACAGAACGCCTTGATCGACGATTCCCGATCGAAGCTCACAAGGGCTCTGATTGCGTTGTGGCGATCGAATTATGTGCACTTCACTGCTCGGCGAAGTTAGGCATGTACGTTGAAACGAGTTCATTGAAAATTGACGCGGAAATGTTTATATCCCGTGGAAGGTGAGTCGTGAATCCAGCCAAGATCGCTTGGCTTCCCGCACTTTCCGTGGCGGCGTCAACTGGACTATGAGGGCGTTGCGCCCTCGGATGAAGTGTTGACCTCCAATTGCGGGAAAATTCGTGAAGGCCCGAACAAACAGTAGGCTTAATCGAGCTTGCTGGAACGATTGGGTCCAATGTAGGCTTGCAGTCACCTGTCAATTTCCAGTCCGTTTCACATTTTGATGTGTGACGGTATTTCCATATCGTCCTAACTCCGCTTGATCCTGGCGGACCCAACTGCTATCGGGGTGAGACTAAGCCATGCGAGTTGTGCGTTTCCTGGCCATGTTGGAGACGCAGCGTACGGCTCAATATCATGTGGCTAACTTACCCTTGGGACGGAGACACCCTCGGGAAACTGAGGTCAATTTCTGATAGATGGGGAGGCCTGGAATGGTTCCCCCTCCAAAAGGAACTGAGAACATGCCTTTCAGTTTCGCCCAAGGATAGGGCCGCACCCGATCAGGTCGCTGGTGAGGTAATGGCTCACCAGGCCTATAACCGGTACGGGCCGTGAGAGCGGGAGCCCGGAGATGGGCACTGAGATAAGGGCCCAGGCCC
>CAYGWT010000227.1:0-35537 GCA_964353625.1 uncultured Candidatus Bathyarchaeia archaeon
ACCAGCCCGCCACTTCGCAATACTCGCTTGCGAATCACGCCACTGACGAGCCTCCAACGCCAGCCTCCTACCAGACATATATTCACATCTTGACTGCATCAACCACACTCATCTAATTTAACGGATATGATGATAAGAGTCATTTCTTGACTGGTCCGTGAGTGAAGGCTCAGCTACTGGACCTCGTGATATGTATGAGCTGCATTGCAGTGCGAGACAAAGGGTTAGGCAAGAATCTACTTAATATTGGGTAAATACGCTCTTTCGCGTAAATCTTATCAATGAACACTTCGTATTGCCGCAACGAACGCGCCATGAGACTCCACACACGTGTCGCAGGTAGGCAAGTTGCTCTTGTGGCCTCTATGGGCGCCCTTGGAAACGTCCTCGCGCTTGTCACTCTTTCGATTCCCACACCGGTTGGCCAGATTGCATTTGACTTCTCTCATATCGGTACACTAGTTGTAGCACTGTACTCTGGGCCTTTGCTGGGTGGAATGACGGGAGCAATAGTTGGCCTGGCGCCATACTACAGGTTCGGTGTGGAGGGAGGGTTCGGACCTGTCCTGGGGCTGTTGATCATTCCAGGAAAGTCACTTACCGGAATTACTGCTGGTCTCCTCGCAAGAAAGCTGAGGCCAGCTTTTGCAACCCTAGTCGGATACATACCCGAGGCTGTCTTCACATTCTCCTATTTTCAGTGGGTTGCTCCTTTCTTTCTTGGCCCCAAAGCAGGGGCCTATGTTGTGTCGCTAGTCGTCCCCGTTCTGGCAAAGGCTTGGTTTGAGATGATTGTAATAGCAGTAGTCATGGAGTTGATTAGGAGATGGCACATCCTTAGCCGGCTGATGCCAAGCATGGACTGAACATCAGAACGTATGTTCTCTCCGTGATTTTGGTCCCGAATTCGGTTTTGTTCCTGACGAACATCTTGGAAGGGTACAGACTCAGTTATTCTCTTCTTGGTATGCGGTCGATGATGTCTTCGCTTGACGGTCCTGTGCCAATCAATGTCACGGGTATGCCAATGGCTTTCTCTACATTGCAAACGAAGTCCTTAGCCTCGGGCGGAAGATCTTCGAACTTCTTACGTCCAACTGCGTCGGGGAATTCCACGTCTATCTTGGTGATTGCTGCCTGTGTCGCTCCGTTTAGAAGAACTGCTCTCTTTGCCAATTCATAATCGAAGGGAGCCGCTCTCCGAAGCCGACCGGTGACCGTGCCGAATTCTTGCCACCCCCTTCTTCGGGTCTCCTCCTTGCTGAGCTGCCCCGCAAGAGGTCCTTCACCAACTCTAGTAACAAATGCTTTGAAGACTACAATGACGTCATCTACTTTGGTCGGTCCGATACCAACATCCGAGCATATCGCCGAGGCGCAGACGTCCTTGCTAGTGCAATACGGGTAGGTTCCGTGGAACAGCGACAGGAACGTGCCTTGCGATCCTTCAAGCAGGACATGACGTTTATCCTCCAATGCCTTGTTAATTTCTCCCGAAACATCAGCTAGGAAGCCAGAAAGCTCCGGGGCATCCTTCGCCAGTTTAGCTGATCTGAAGATGCGGTCAGCATTGCAGGCGCCAACACCGCTCTTCGTGACACCTATCTTCTTCACGAGATATTCCGATCTGCTTTCCTGATCGATGTGCCTTTGCTCAATTATCGCGCATTGGCGATCAATACCGATCCGGTTTCTTGTTTCGGTAACTTCGATTTCCTTCAGAAGGACGCTTGGATTCACAAGTACACCCGGACCAATCAGGAGACGCGATTCCTTAGAGACGAAACCGCTAGGAATCATTCTTAACGAGTACGTTTTCCCTTGAACCTTCACGGTATGCCCAGCATTAGGCCCCGCGCCGCCTCGAGCTACGATGGCTGGGTGGTCTCTAAGCGCCAAGTATGCAGTGAGTTTCCCCTTCCCTTCGTCTCCGAAGAAACCGCCTACGACAACCGTGCATGTCACGTGTGTTCCCAATCATGGGCGAGGAACATGGTTCTTAAGCCTTTGTCGAACTGCTCGGAACGTCACGTCCACAATCATGTTTCCAATTAGGTTCGATGGGCGAACACGATATTCAGTTCGCCCGTCGAAAGTCCTCAACGCGCCGGCTGAGAGCGCTCAGACACTTGTTTCTCATCATCAACGCAGCGTTAGACATCCAAGAGTCTAAAGGTTTTCCCAAGTATCGACCCCTACGCTAAGGGGCGCTGGTCAAATCGCCCAATTGCCCATCTTGGAGTTGTCTAACGAACGCCGCACCGAGCGGGCTCAAAGCAACAAGGTCATCCCTAGCGCTTTTCCTCTTGATGACAAGTCCTCGTGCTTCAAGTCGGTCAAGTCGTGCGGCAATGACGGTTTTGGGAGCGCTTGGTAGATGGCTTGCAAGATCATGCATGGCCACTGCTTGGGCTCCGAGCGCCTTCAGTCCCCATATTGTCTGGAGTGTCAGGATTTCATCGTTTGATAGGTCAGAGTTCATAGCAACTATCATTTTGGGTAGACACCCAGATGTTTCTTATGGATTTGGTGTGAAACTCTGGTGTACTATTAAGCGAACATTAATATACCTAGCAACATGCGTATGAACCAAGGCGGACCGAGTTGGCACCAGGTGAAGACACCGCAGCCTTTTTGGACGCGCTAACGCGTTCACCTCAACTGAAAGTTCTAAGCGTTCTCGCGGAACGACCACAAGAAGAACTCACCAAGACCGAGATAGCTCAAAAAGCCGGAATAGGTCGGACGACCCTCTACAGGGTCTGGGACGACTTGGAGAAAATGAAAGCCGTAGCGCCTTCTCGGCACGTTGGAGCAGTCACTCTCTACCGCCTGAACCCGCAGAGTTCAATCGTCCAATCCCTCATGAACATAACGAAGGGTCTCTCATCTGTCACCAGCGCAGTTGGTAAGGTCGAAGAGATCAGGGAAGTCGAAAAGATTGCTAGAGAAGAATTCGGCAAGGCCCTGCCTCCAAGCGCAGGCATCCTTGTGAAGCTTCATGGCAGACATGCTGTTGACGAGTTGACAGCCGTCCAATCATCAGTGCTGAGGCTATCCAAAGCCGAGACCGAATCGATCGAGAGCCTGGTTGGAGCAGGCTTGGTCGATAGACGTGGCGATAAGTTGAATCTCACAAGAGTGGGCTCTATTACTGCCCAAGGAGCTTCGAAGATCTGGGGAGAATCACAACGCGAGACTATTCAACAGACACTTGCCTCTGCGAAAGTAGCCTTGGAACTCATCAACCAAGAGATCAAGAAGCTTCAAGGAATGGTCCCGAAAGAGTAATTGCGCGTTCGGCCGACTGATCTCGCAGCATTTCATCGCTTCGGGCCTAGCCGGGACGATCCAAAGCTTTAATCTACATCCGAGCAACCGACTCACTAGTCTTGGTGTTCCTCGAGTGGCGAAGTATGTCTTTGTGACTGGCGGAGTAATGTCCGGACTCGGAAAGGGTGTATCTGCGGCCTCCATTGGCAAGATACTACTCACACGGGGAACGAAAGTCAGCGCCCTTAAGATCGATCCGTACCTTAACGTCGACGCAGGAACAATGAATCCAGTTGTGCACGGAGAAGTCTTTGTCACCGAAGATGGTGGCGAGACAGACATGGATCTCGGCACCTATGAGCGATTCCTCGATGTGAATCTCTCAAAGATGCACAACATCACCACAGGCCAGATCTACCAAACCATCATTGATATGGAAAGAACCGGCTCATTCCTAGGGCAATGCGTTCAGATCATCCCTCACGTTACAGATGAGATCAAACGCAGAATACGAAGTGTCGCCGAGTCGAGCAAATCTGAACTGCTGTTGGTTGAAATAGGCGGAACCGTAGGCGACATTGAGAGCCTCCCATTTCTCGAAGCAGCTCGAGAGATGCGCTTGGAGGACGGCTTCAGGAACGTCGCTTTCACACATGTTACTTTAGTTCCGGTAGTAGGAGTCGTCGGCGAGCAGAAGACCAAACCTACACAGCACAGCGTACAAGAACTCAGAAGGATCGGCCTTCAGCCTGACCTAATAATCGCTCGAAGCAGCAAACCATTGCTACCCGGCCCACGAAAGAAGATCGCTCTATTCTGCAACGTTGACGAGGCTGCCGTGTTCTCATCGCCCGACTCAAAAAGCGTGTACGAAGTTCCATCTCTCCTCGAGGATCAGGGGATGGGCGCTTTCCTATGCGAAAGACTTGGACTCGACAAGAAGACTGCAAACTGGGACGAATGGACTAAGATTGTGCACCGATTCATAAGCCCGAAGAATGAAATCACGATTGCAGTCTGCGGCAAATATGCAGAACTAGCGGACTCCTATGTGAGCGTCAACGAAGCTCTGAGACATGCTGGAGCGGCTGCTGACGCACACGTCAATCTGAGCTGGGTTGAGACGGAGCAGTTCGAAGGCGAGAACCCCAAGATGGGCGTCCTAGGGGCACCGGATGGGGTTCTTGTTCCCGGCGGTTTTGGGCAAAGAGGGACCGAAGGAAAGATCAGGGTGATCCGCTACGTACGAGAGAACAACATTCCATTCTTGGGGATTTGCCTCGGATTCCAGCTTGCAACTGTGGAATTCGCAAGAAGCCTCGGCCTAGAAAACGCAAACAGCACGGAAATTGCACCCGGGACACAGCATCCGGTAATAGATCTAATGCCGGAGCAGCGCGCTATTGAGTCGAAGGGAGCTACAATGCGCCTGGGCGCCCATGAAATCAGAATTCAGCCAGGTACTCTGGCTGAGCGTCTGTATGGTCGTCGAAGAGTCTGGGAGAGGCACAGACACCGCTACGAGGTGAACCCAGACTATATCTCGAAGCTTGAGCAGAAGTTTGAGCAGGGGGGCCTCGTTTTCTCCGGCAGATCCTTAGATGGTCGCCGAATGGAGGTCTTAGAACTGCCTTCGCATTACTTCTTCATTGCAACCCAGTTTCATGGCGAATTTCGTTCCAGGCCGATGTCTCCGTCTCCCCCATACTTTGGGCTTGTAAAAGCATCGCTCGACAAGAGACTAGGAAAACCACGCTTTGAACTTGTGAGTGGTGCCGTCAACACGAAGTAGTGGCGATGGATGTGGATGCTACTATGCGAAAATTGAGCGGTCCATAGATGATGTCTGCCGCACAGATTGGTGGGCTCTTCCGATCACTTCAACCGTCAGATCTGCGCATTCTGCTTGGCACAGAGCTCGGTATGACAAGTCGTGAGTATGTCCCCATCTCACGAATAGTACGATACGCGAATCTCCTGGAAGAGGAAGTCGGAAAGCGTCTTCCCGATCTGGTGGACAAGCGCCTCCTCGCAACGGGCAACATGCAAGAAATGGGATATGCTGGTTTCCGACTGACATTCTTTGGTTATGACTGCTTAGCCCTGAACGCCCTAGTCAAAGGAGACATCGTAGAAGCGCTCGGCGGCCCGCTCGGATTGGGAAAGGAGTCCGATGTCTACGATGCTATAGGCAGGAAGGGTGTCAGGGTCGCTCTGAAGTTTCACCGTCTAGGCAGGATAAGCTTTCGTCAGACTAGACGTACGCGACAATACGTAGCTGACAGGGCTCACACATCTTGGATCTATCAGGCGAGAATGGCTGCGACGCGTGAGTTTGCAGCTATGAAACGCGCACGTCGCGTTGGCGTTCCAGTGCCTAAGCCGATCGGTCAGAATAGGCATCTCGTCGCAATGGCCATGTTCGAAGGATCGGAGCTCTCAAAAGTCAGCATCCTGCCTCAGCCAACAATCACACTGCGCCGCATGATCACCAAATTGAGGCTCTTATTCAGTGACGCACGGCTTATTCACGGCGACCTGAGCGAATACAACATCCTAATCGGCAACTCAGGAAAATTCGTATTCATTGACTGGCCTCAGAGTGTCGCGACAAATGATCCGAGCGCCAACGAGCTCCTTACGCGCGATATCTCAAATCTCGTCAACTTTTTTGCGCGAAGGTACAGCGTCTTCGTTCCTGCCGAAGCTGCGTTAGACTTCGTGAGAGGCAAGACAAAAACTCTTGGCCGAATCCGAACAAAGAAACCGATCGCCTAGCCTTTGTCGAGAAAGCCAAATGCGCCGACCGAGGTGGGGATCACTACCGATCCCAGCCTTGCATAACTCATCACAAAACCCTTCCTTTCAACTCGGAAACCGAGACGTGCAGCAGCCTCGACAACTTTCAAGCGTGATTCAGGAACCGCCATCTCAAGCGGCCATTTGTCCGTCAAAGAGATAGAAGATCTCAGAAGCTTTCCAACGTCTTCTTGATTCATGTGTTCGCAGATCAAGGGACCAATTTCAGAACTATCCTGGTACTGCTTCACGAGCACGTAGCCCGATACTTTGGCGCTATTGGTGACCCAAGCCCAATACTTCGGGAACTCGTGGTAAAGGCGCCTGAGGAGTCTACTTCTGTCTGCTCCGAATGCGCGCTTATCGAGGTCAAGGATATGATGAAAAGGAACCCTTCCAATCACCTCCGTGGAGTCTACAGTGCCATGTGACGCTGACAACCTGTCGAAGTTGCCTGTCGTTTCGAACTCTAGCCGTTTGTACATTGCCTCGTTCTCGGGATAAGCGAACAATCCAATCTTCCTAACGCGCATGCGGAGAAGATGCCTAATGCCTGATTGCACCAGACTGCTGCCAATTCCAGCACCGCGGTGTTGCTTGCTGACCACGACATTTCCAATCCAACCTACCCTTCTTCCGTAAGCAGCAGTGGTCGTAAGGCCGACGGGTATGCCACTTACGGTGGCGACAAAGCAGCCTTTCGGTTGTAGCGCTTTCATTCTTCTCAGGTCAGATGTCCCAAAACCCCACTCTTCCTCGTTTGTTAATTCAATTATTGATGGGAAGTCACTCTTCTTGATGGGCCGGATTTGCATGTGTCGGTCGCCAATCTACTATGGGCGGATCCTGTTCATGAGCCGGGGAAAAGCTGACGCGTCGCGAATATGCTTCAGTTTGCAGATCCAAGCGACAGCTCGCTCAATCCCCATGCCGAATCCCGAATGGGGTGTCGTGCCATACTTTCTCAGGTCCAGATACCACGAATAATGCTCTGAGTTCAGGTGTTCCTCGTTTATTCGTTGCATGAGTTGGTCATAGTCGTGGATGCGCTGTCCTCCGCCGGTAATCTCGCCATAGCCTTCAGGCGCGAGGAGATCTACTGAAAGTGTGACTTCTGGGCGTGTTGGGTCGGGCATATGATAGAATGCTTTGACGCCTTTCGGGTAATGTGTCACGAAGAACGGTGTGGAGAAATCTTTCGTCAAGATCTTCTCTTGATTGTATCCCAGGTCCGTCCCCCATTCGAACGACGAATCAGATTTCCGGATCAGTTCGACTGCTCTATCATAGGTGATGGTTGGAAAATGCGGCTTGAGGTTTGCCAGCTCATCTGGGTTGCGTCCCACTTCTTTGAGTTCATCAGAGGCCCGTGATGCTACTTGGTGACAGATATGCAAGAGTAGTTCCTCTTCGACTCTGATGAGACCTTCGAGGTCAAGCCACGGTTCTTCGAGTTCTAGATGCCAATACTCCGTCAAGTGGCGTCTTGTCCTTGACTTCTCGGCGCGGAAAGAGGGTGCTAGCGTGTAGATCTTGCCTAGGCTTGCAATCATTGCTTCACCGTAGAGTTGCCAGCTCTGAGTCAGGTATGCCTTCTCATCGAAGTACTTGACCTCGAACAGGGTTGAGCCACCCTCGACAGCTGCTGAAACAAGGGTCGGAACCTGAACCTCCAAGTATCCGTGATCTTTCAGCCAACTTCGGGCTTCCTCAATCAAAATGGCCCTCAATCGAAGAATTGTCTGCATCTTCCTGCTGCGGATCCAGAAATGGCGATTGTCTAGGAGGAACTCAGGTCCATGATACTTCTTAGCAATCGGAAAATCCTCATGTGAACGCTGGAGCACTTGCAGATCTCTGATACGGAGCTCGTATCCACGAGGAGCTCTCGGATCTCTTGCGACTTCTCCCTCCACCTCTAGAGTAGACTCTAACGGAAGTGTCTCAATCTCGGTGAACTTCTCCCCAAGTTGGTCTCTTTTTGCGGTACACTGCAGAAAGCCCGTGCCGTCCCTTAGGATGAGGAATAGGATCCCTCCACTCGAACGTTTGTTGTGCAACCATCCCCTCAGCCTAACTCGAGTCGAATCTGTGCCTCTTGTGAGAATTTCTCGAACTGCGACAAGATTGGTCAAGCTAATGCATCCTCACTGTGAAGTAGACGCGATCGCAAGTAGCGCCAGAAAGTAACGAGATCTAGTACGAATTAAAGCGCTCACCCATCATTGCGCCCACCGGGAACCACTTCCAGACCAGATGATATTTAAACGGTGGCATGCAGGAAACCGGATCGCCCAAGAATTCCTGTCCTCATTAAGAGACAAGGAACGTACGTGTTCTACGTCAAGTTGTGCGAGTCATTCTCCCGCGAGCTTTCTTCGAGAGAACTCTCTTAATGTTCAAAAACAGACTATCGGCCTCGACGTTCTAACAACTATCTTTGACAGGTGATTTCGCGTTCAGAATAAGAGTCGAGGATGACTTCGACGCCTCGCATATCATCCCATGGCATCCGGGCAAATGCAAGAACCTTCATGGTCATACATACCGTGTCGAAGTGTTCGTGAAGGGCGACAAGCTAGACAAGAACGACATCCTAGAAGGAGCGGACTTCACCATATTGAAAAAGAACCTAGCTGATCTCATAGCAAAGTACGACCACAAGCATTTGAACGACATAATCACTGGAAACCCCACTGCCGAGAACATCGCTATGACTATCTTCCGTGAGCTACGGGCGCTAGCGACAGATGGGTTAGAGAAGGTCCGCGTATGGGAATCCCCAAGGCGCTATGCTGAGTATTGGGAATGAGATCCAAAACAGGCGATCGACTGCCAACGATTGAGGAGCACGTGCGTGAAATCCTCAAGATACTCAAAGTTGACCTGAATGCCCAACAATTCAGAGACACACCTGGAAGAATCGCGAGAATGGCTTTCGAACTGCTCGCAGGGATGGACAAGAGGAACGAACCAAAGCTAACTCTATTCAGGAATACCGGGTACAGGGACATTTTGATCGTGAATGAGATGCCGTTCTATTCACTTTGCGCTCACCACTCGTTGCCCATGTTCGGTCACGTATCAGTCGCGTATATTCCAGGCAGAAAGATGGTGGGGCTGTCAAAGTTGCCTCGCGTAGTGAAGTTCTTCTCGGCACGACTGCAGGTCCAGGAAGATTTTGCGAAAGAACTGGCTGACTACCTTCATCGGAAGCTTGGAGCAAAAGGAGTATTCGTTGTCGTCAAAGCCCGGCACTTGTGCATGGAGATGCGAGGCGCGAAAACTCATGACGCGGAGACCGTATCCAGTGCGGTGCGCGGAGTCTTCGACACTCGCGCATCGACGAAGGCAGAAGCGCTAAGACTGATGACGGCTTGACCACAGACGGTGCTATTGTCCTGCTGTCGGGCGGATTGGATTCCGCGGCAGCTCTTTGGTGGGCGAAGAAAAGATGGAATACCTATGCTCTGACATTCAGGTATGGACAACTGAACTCAAACGAAGTGAAATCAGCGACGAGACTCGCGAAGAAAGCAGAGATCTCATCATTTCGTGGTTGATGTAGGCTTCCTCAAGCAAGTATCGGAATTAAGAAAAAGGTTGGCAGATCAAGGGCTCGACCTGAGACTGTTTCCCCCAGCATACGTGCCTAGTCGAAACACGGTCTATTTGGGCATAGCTGCACACTACGTGGAGATCTATGGTCTAGGACACATCGTTACGGGTCACCTTGGGCGTGATCCGTTTCCCGATTCGAAACCGGCATACATTAGGGCAATGAACACCGCACTTACTCAAGGTAGTTGGCTTCGAAAGAAACATAGCATCAGAATCACGACGCCCTTCGCGCGATCGACTAAAGAAGACGTTGTCAGGCTCGCCCTCAAACTTGATGTTCCTTTGAACTTGGCGTGGAGTTGCCACAGGAATCGGAAGAAGCCCTGTGGGAAATGTCAGGGCTGTCTAGACAGATCAAGCGCCCTCAGTATATCTGGATTCGCTGCTATGCGATGAATTCTGCTCCCGCATCAGGCCCTATCTCATTACTGTGCCGCCGTCCACAACTATGATCTGACCGTTGACGGCCGAGTCTGAGTCTGAGGCGAGGAACGCAATTACGTTCGCTACCTCCTCAGGCTCGATTAGCCTTTGAAGGGGCGATTCCATCTCATATTCTGCTCTCTCTTGATTTGAGAGTCCGTCCAACCATTTCGTCCTAACGTTCCCGGGCGTCACCGCGTTAGCGCGAACGTATGGTTTGTATTCCAAGGCCGTACTCTTCACCAACGCTCCGATGCCTGACTTTGCCACCGAGAATAGTCCCCCTCGGTCGTGTCCAGAGAATACTGGGGAGGAGCACATCAGAACAATCGATCCCTTCTTCTGCTTGACCATGTGAGGAACTATGAACTTGCATAAGTAGAACGTTCCCTTCAAATCGTTATCGAGAACAGGTGTCCAGTCATCTTCAGTCACCTCGACCATCTTCTTCTCCCAAATGTCAGCGGACCAGAAGCCTTGCACCGCGATCAAACAATCTATCCTGCCGAATCTCTCTTTGGATTCCAGAACAAACCTGCCAACACCGTCTTGATTTGTCACATCAATAGGCAGACTAAGCGGCTCCGCACCAAGCTCTTCACACTCTTTTGAAATGCCCTCGCCCTTTCTGCTCCAGAATGATACCCGAGAGCGAGTTTGGCGCCCTCGCTTGCTAGGAGTCTTGCCGTGGCGCCACCTATCCCACCAGTGGCGCCCGTGATAATCGCGACCTTTCCTTCGAACAACCTCAAAGCAGAATCAGCCCTTCTGTCATCAAGATCAACCCAAGATCTTCTGTAGACTAGGATATGATATCTGCTGCCCGGTCAGCCTTCACAATTTTTGTGATGCGCTCTGTTATTAGCTCGAATGCGCAGACATGGTAGCGTGCGAGTGGCCCGAATTGTCCAAGGAAGAGGATTCCGATCTGAAGCGCCTCGCCGAGATGAAAGCATACCTCGAAAAGAAGATCTCGGAGTCGGAACGTGAGATTGAACGATTGAGATCGTTTCTTCAGGCTGTGGACTCGATTCTTGCAGAGAAAAGCTTCAGACGCGTGAGAATCCATGCGGATACTGAAGCGACTTCCGCGCCGGAGGCGCCTGAGTCAAAAGAAAGACTGGCGAGCGAGGTTTGGCCAATAACTACGCCCGAAGGTGTCCATTTGGCAGATCTACAGATCACCGACTCTGAGCTTGTGCTTATTCCAGACTCGAAAATCAGGTACGAAGTCGCGTCTCCGCCTCTGCGAGCTTTCTTCATAGCACGCGTCTTGGATCCAATGCATATGAAAGACGAAGAATTGGCTAGAGCGGGTCAACTAATTGCCGACAAGGTCTTGACATATGAGATATCAGATGACGGGGGTGCCTTGAAATCTCTTCGAGTACGCAACTACGGGGACCAAAGAAGACTCACAGAACTACGCAATGCCATTCGGTGGACTGTCCGTCGCATGTACGAGAAGACCCTCCAGGCACATTGACTGTGTTCCTTCGAGAACTCAGTTCCGCTACCAAGGTAATCTCATACTATCGATTATGCAGGGTCTGCACTGCAAAGACGAACCAAGTCGATTCACGCATCGAAGTTTTGCCGCTCAAATACCCTAGGTGATCTCATCTTTAGTCATATCTGAGAGTGCTATCATCGCGGCAATTACCAAGTGGGCAGGTACCATATTGAACGTTACGAATGACGAATCTCCAGACAGATCAATAGTCTCTGGCGACGAGGGGACCGCGGGCTAGGCAATGGTGACTGGGTCTGTAATTCCCTTGGGCTGACGATCAGTATGAGGCGAAGGGACGCCTATGTTCGGTTTTTGAAGCGGCTTCGGGGCTACTGAGACATTTCGGTTCGAATGTTTCCGTGAAAAGTGATCGACTGGAGAGTCACCGCGGATACCGTCCTCCAGTCACAGCGCATCAATGTAGCGTAGAGGTTGTTCATGCTCCGATGAGCTTGGCGTCGATGCGCTCGCTCCAAAAGCAGTACTGCCCCGCTTGTGACTCAAGCGATGTACAAGAAGATGCCCTGAACCTATTCCGATGCTACTCCTGCGGCACTGTCTGGACAATCGATCTAGCCTAGATCAGTCGACCGTCCCAAAGCCCCACATGGCCGAGACCAACCACAATTCGGGTTCCTCTTTCCCAAGGATGCAGAGTTGCGCACTACGTCTCATTTGCGAAACAGATCAAGACAAAATACTCAGACTAAAACGGTCAAGATTTCCAGGACAAGTGCATTGCTGACTGCGATACAATTGAGAACTAGGGTTGGCTGCAGGACTGATCCTACGAGAATTGGGTAGAGCTATTCTATCTGAAGGATTCTCGACCTCAAGACTACTCGAGGCCCCACCCACTCATCCTTGAGTGTGCAGTGGTTGGCTCAGCCTTCTAGTGTCAACTCTCTCCAGCAAGCATGTTGCATGCTTGCTATCATTAGGGCTCCAATCTGTTTTGGAGCGGATCCAGAGGAGGGCTGGCCGCGAATAATCTCGTTCGTTGCAGGTATTCCTCAGCTTTTCGAAGCGTTTCCTTGGCGTTCTTGTATGTGAGGCGCTTGAGCGCTTCGTGATAGGGCAACCACTCATATCCGATATGTTCGCCCGATATCGTGACCTGCTCATCTCCTGCGTTCTTGAGCAAATAGAAGATCACTTCCTTCGAAACGGTTCTTCCACGCCTCCTGTAGAAGTAGCCAATCTGTTCTCTGTAATCGTTCAGGAATGTGTTGTTCTTGAGCCCCGTCTCCTCCAAAGTCTCCCTACTGGTAGTCTCCACTTCGGATTCCCCTAGCTCCACGTGACCTTTCACAAAGTCCCAGTGCCCCGTTTCGTACTGGAGGAGAAGATACTCGATCCCATTTCCATCCCTAACTATGACTGCCCCGCACGACTTCTCGTGATCCATCCAAATGTCGCATCCAGTCCGAGGCTATTCTCTTACCCTACGCAATAAGGTATCATTTGTGCTTTGGGCCCTACGGCTTCATTCAAGCTTGAATGTGGTTGTCTTTTCTTCCTCTAGCTTTCGAGCCGAAACGGTCCAAAGGGGCAGAACCGAAGCAAGCGTGCTAAGAAATTCGAATCCCGTATCACATTGGGAAGTCGCTGGCTTACGCCGAACATGTGCGAGACAAATGTAGTGGTTTGACCTCAAACGTTCCGAGAGGTGGGTTACACCCAACCTCTCAGTTGCATTGCTTCTGCGACTCGCTGGACTGAGAGCATGTATGCGGCCATTCGCATGTTCACGTTCTGCTTCACATGTATAGCGTACACATCGTTGAACGCCTTCGTCATGATCTTGTCCAAACGGTCGTAGACTTCCTCAACAGGCCAGTAGAAGCCATATGCATTCTGGACCCATTCGAAGTATGAGGCGGTGACCCCTCCAGCATTGCAGAGCAAGTCCGGAATATGGAATACCTTGTTCTTGAACAAAATATCATCCGCCTCAGGCGTCGTAGGGCCGTTTGCAGCTTCCGCGACTATCTTCGCTTTGATTCGAGATGCGTTCTTGGTGGTTATGACGTTCTCGAGCGCTGCTGGAACTAAGATGTCACATTGTTCTTCAAGAAGGCTCTCGTTTGTGATGGTCTTGGCTCCGGGGAACCCGACCACACTCCCTGTCTTGTGTTTGTGCTGGATAATTGCATTTGAATCAAGTCCATTCTCGTTGAGGATTCCCCCCTTCGAGTCGCTTACCGCTATGATCCGCGCTCCCATCTCATGCAAGATCACGGCTGTGTTTGACCCTGCATTTCCGTAGCCTTGGATTGCAATTGAGGAACCTCTCAATGGGATGTTAAGTCGTTTTGTGGCTTCGCGGATCGTGTACGCTGCGCCGCGGGCTGTTGCATCTCCTCTTCCCTGTGATCCGCCTAGCGCTATCGGTTTCCCCGTGATCACTGCCGGAACGTTATGTCCCCTAATCTTGGAGAATTCATCAACCATCCATGCCATGATTTGGGCGTCCGTATAGACATCAGGGGCCGGGATATCCAATTCAGGGCCTATCACCGTGCCGATAGCGTCAATGTATGCTCGGCTGAGTCTTTCCAGCTCACGGCGCGACATCTCCTTTGGATTGCATACGACTCCTCCTTTGCCTCCGCCAAGGGGTAGGTCAACACAAGCCGTCTTCCAAGTCATCCAAGCTGCAAGCGCCTTGACCGTGTCAATTGTCTCTTGTGGGTGGAACCGGATTCCTCCTTTGTACGGTCCCCGGGCGTCATTGTATTGGACTCTGAAGCCTTTGAATATCTTGACTTGGTCGTTGTCCATCCTTACTGGAAAGGTGACTTCGAGCACGCGTTTGGGTTCCCTGAGTAGGTTGTGGACGGCGGGATCTAGTTTCAGTAGCTTTGCAGCCACATCTAGTTGTTCTTGTGCAATCTTGAAGGGATTCAGTTCTTCCGTCAAACCCAGTCATCACATTGAGTTGGGCCTAAGAAGCGTATTTTAAGTTAGTCCATTCTCGAAGTGTAAGCACGTCGAATCTTCGTTTGGATCATGTCAGGAGTATACTGAGTGTTTTCGCTATTTTCCGGTAAAATGATCAAGGGTCGTTCTCTCGTCGTTCTTGTGGGCGACTCTGCCCTCAATATGGTCCTCTATCCTCTTCAGCGTCTGCTCGTGCTTGTCGCTAGCAAGTCCGAGCATCTTCATCATTTGGATGCAGTTCTCTGGCGCATATCCATGAAAGTGGTTGTTGAAGACCCCGAAACTTTGCTTTGTGTTATTCCGTACCTCCTCAATCTTGGGCAGCCAGTCAGTGAGCTGGTTGTTGGTATACCGGTAGTCATACCAGGGCTCTCGACCTCTGCCGTGCCATCTAACGTATCCAATATCTGAGGTGATGTGGACTTCCGGAGGCAGTAATGGCTCGTCGACAATGCAGTAAGCAGCTTCGTATTTGCTTAAGGTCGTCCATGTGCTCGATTCCAGCCACGACGGATGCCTGAACTCAACCACATAGTTGAACCTCCTAGGCAACAAAGCAAGAAACTCCTCAAGAAGATCATCATCGCGCTTCAGCGACGGAGGTAACTGAACGAGCATGCACGCTAACTTGTCTTGCGAGAGCAGGGGATCGAAAAGCTCACAAAACGAATCCAATTCCGTCTGTGCCTTTTCATCGAGTTTCAGGCGTAGCTCATGAGTGAATTTCTTGTTCATCTTTGCGGTGAAGACAAAGCTTCGAGGCGTATATCGTGTCATGCCAAGTATCGTTCCTTTTTCTGGGAACCCATAGAAAGATGAGTCGATCTCCACAGTGTCGAAGATCGCGGAGTATTGTTGGAGCATACTCTTGTCAGGGTCATACAGTGGGCCAATCCATTCCTTGTATGACCAGCCGGCACATCCTAACCTAATTGGTGTCTGCTGTCGCTCATGCCCGCCTGGCAAGAACATTGCTCCTTGAGTGTTCGTCTTGGTTGTTGTCGGTGCCTATTGCGGATTTCGGGCAGACGTTGGCTGTTCCCTTAAGGGTTAGGGGGTAGGTCGGTCATTTTGAGGTCTTCCTGAAGGTCAAGCTGGACCTGATCAAGGCTCACAGGGCCATAATCATCGCAGGTCCAGCAGGCGGTGTTGTGAGCAGCTACTGACAGATACGCAAGAATGCGATGATGTGACACCCGACCGCTGTACGGCACGCATATACTTACTGCTCCAAGTCTAGTAAGCTGTTGAGTCGTCTTCGAGCCTATCAAAACTTTACCTACGGTTGAGTTGCTGATCCTGTCGATCGAAAGCCCCGGTTTCGATTTGTGCAATTCGGAGGATCCGTGATCGACATGGAATCGGCAGTCACATTGCCGATTAGAGAGTTGCTGATTTACCCGAGACACCGTCTCAATTTGGCCGCCTCGACGAGTGCGGTTCTTGCTTCGCTATCCTCTCGCTCCATGTACGATATCAGGAAGATATTCGTGAGGTCCTCATGCTTTCTCTCGGTCAGGCTTCTAGGCCCGACTTTGATCCCAACGTTCTCTTCAATCGCTTCGATATCCTCCAGTAGTCGCGCAATGGCTCCCCTGAGGCTCTCGGCACTCATGCCGGCTCTTTCAGCCAATTTCGCGTGAGCCTCTTGGAGCATGTTTACGTTCTGCCAAGAAAGGTAGGCGCCCGCCCTGCTGATGTCGCTCTTCATATTCAGATAGTGTTTCTGGAGAATGTCCCATTCTGTGTCTATGTTGTCGAAAGCTTTGCCCCCTATGAACTCTGGCGGGATTCCTAACGAATAGAAAGCAGCTGCAAATGTTATTGCCCTCGGAAGCGTCACGCCTCGTAGGCTTCGACTGTATCCGAAAAGTCCAATGTGGAGTTTCCTAGTCCTTCTTTGAGGAACTAGTTGAGCGATGCTGTTCACGAGTGGTGAGAGCTCCTCAACCACGTTCTCGTATCTATGTCTGAACTTTTTCATTAGCACAACAAGTTGATTCTCTTCATGGGGTTCTATGGGAGCGTGTTCTTCATTGGGAAGCCGTTCGTTGAGAACTCTTATTGTCTCTTTTGTCTGCTCGACTGGATGGTCGTATTTCAGGGCAGACTGGATAGTGACTGTTGATAGTCCTCTGTATTCATGGAGAAAGTTCTCGAGATTCTCGGGGGAGAGGTGACCTCTGAAAGGCGTGGAGCCTACACCAAGTATTGGGTGTATTCTCAGTCCTCGCCTTTTCTGCAGCATGCCTAGTTTTGAAAGACCGATCTTGGATAGTAGCACCGCACAGACGAGGCCATAGTTCAGGGCTGGATCAGATCGGGCGAGGAACACTCTAAGATAGTCAGGCTTGGCGACATCGGCGTAGGACTCCACTATTCTATCGATAGCCAAGATGCTGTCGAAATCTTCTACAAGAGGGATTATCCGGATACCTTTCGGATTGAAGCATCCAATCCAATCCTTGACTTTGAAAGACCCGTTCAGCTCAAGATCTTCAGCTGCCACGATGGCCTTCTTGTAGTACCTGTCAAGCCAGACGAGCTCCGCACCCTCGGTAGTGAATGGAAGAATGACCTCGAAAATTGGAGCAAGATTCTTCCCGTAGAAGGTCGATGCTACGTCGTAGGCTACTGGAATATTCTGCAGAGTCTCCACTACTATCTTCCTCTCGATGGCCTCTACTCTAGGGTTGGGGATTCTATAGGTTAGAAAGAGATCTTCTCCAAGCACATTTTGCTTGAAGTACTCCTCGTAGTTTGTGAGTAGCTTCCTCACAACGCGCGTATCGACATCTTTTCCCTCGGCATCCCACATTACTTCGCGACATCCGAAAGTACTGTAAGCAAGGTATGCCTCCTGGATCTCCGTGTTTCCATCCATGATCTCGCTGTCACACCAATGCGGAATGCGAGCATTGTCGGGGTGCTGGGTGGACATCGTGGGAGGGATCTTCCCGTGCTCAGGCTCAACTCTCATCGATTTCCAACTCGATTCCGCAGCGAACACTCTTCACCATTGATCGCGACTACTAGTAGTACACTTCGGCTTCCCCAACGAAAGTGTCATGAACATTGTTGCCTGTCCTCTCATTCAATTATCTTACTCCTTCTGGCGATTGCTTCTGACAACCTTCCAAATCCTAACTCGGACTCAAGTCGAATCTCAAGTTCTCAAGAGTCAAGGACCAATCTCTAGGCTCAAATTCAGCTCACAGGCTCCGCACCTTACCTGGCGTCATTCGGAGTTGTTGCAGCCGTAGCGATTGTTGTAGCGAAACCGTGGAAACGTAAACAAGTCCGTTAGCCACAGATTTCTTTCATCTGTTATGGGTAGCGTGTCACGAAAGCCATAAGTTCTCACCTGAACCAATAGATCAGTCTGGCGTAGGGTTATGCGTGTCTCTCTTCCGGTGGTTCTGGTCGTTCTTGGTCTCGTTTGGAGTTTGCCGCTCATACCAGCCAGTTCAGGTGATCTGCTCTCAGGTTATGGAACAGCCACCGTCGACGGCGTGATCTCTCCGGGCGAGTACGATTCATGTATAGGGCCAATTGCTCAGGGCGGCTACTTGTTCACAATCTGTGAGACGAACGACCTAAACAACGACTACTACGCTGTGATGATAAGCGATCTGACAAACAATCCAGACGACTGGGCCGGTTTCTATTTCGACGACGACAACAATGGTGCGGTCGTCCCTTGTGGGGTCGGAAATGTGCCGCCGCCTGAGGAAGACCTGATGTTGGCTTTCGGGAGCGGAAGTCCGCCTTCTCCTGGACCGGACGGTCACTACTGTTACAATACCGCCGTCGGGGCACTGTATACGACCAACGGCGAGGCTTCTATGAATGGTGGTGATGTCGTGAAGTTCACCGCCGGTATGGGGTATGTGTACGAGTGGTGGCATCCGCTCAGTTCTGGTGACTCGCGGGACTATAGCCTATCGCCAGGAAGTACGGTCGGATGGTGTTTCAATTATCTTGATCGAGCCTCGGGAGGCGGCAATCTGCAATATCCAGCGGGTTGCTACACCGCTGCACGCGCGGGCGATGCTTCGAAGTATGGGCTCGTTTTGAAGAAATCTCCCTCAACCATAATTCCAAGTACCACGGCCACTGCAACCAGCGGTACCACGACTAGTTCAACCACCGCGATGGGTCCGTCAACGGTTCCAGGCTTCCCAGTTGAATCCATCCTTGCAGGACTGTTAGGCGGCCTGATTGCGGTAACAGTGATTCGACGCAGGCGAAGACTATAATTGTCG
This sequence comes from uncultured Candidatus Bathyarchaeia archaeon, assembly GCA_964353625.1. Lineage (GTDB taxonomy): Archaea > Thermoproteota > Bathyarchaeia > 40CM-2-53-6 > 40CM-2-53-6 > CAVPLU01. The sequence continues at coordinate 18,838 of CAYGWT010000227.1, forward strand.
TTGACTGTTGACGGTTCCGGCTGCTAGCAGCCTCCGCTCTCCCTTTCCTTTTCTTGTTCTTTTGCTATTGGCTCGATGTATTCGGCAAATTTCTGTTCGCTGTACCGTCGGGCTTCCTCTTGCTTCTAGAACAGTTCGCGGTATTCGTGGTTATAAGACCAAAGAGCAAGGTCGTTGATGGCCTTTCGAATAGGTATTTGCCGTTGCTGTGACATGAGTTGGCCTTCGCAAGCCGTCGGATCAAGTCAGTCCTTTCAGCTTCTCGTCTATCCTGTCTGCCAGTTCAGTGACCTTGTCGAACTCAGCTTTCTTAGGCGGCCCTTTAACCTCGACTACGCCCAGCACCTCGATCTTCGTCCCTTCAAGGATGCCCTGGAGTGCCTTCACGGCACCTCCCGACCAGCCATACGAGGTGAGCACGGCTGCATACCTAGTCGGCGCTCTCAGTGCCTTGACCAGCATCGTTGCATATGCGGCGACCGGGTGTACTCCACCAAGCACCGCTGGTGCACCCACGACGACGACCGGCGTGTCGACGAGTTCCTTTGCGATGTGGCCGATCTCCGTGTTCGGTATGTCGAACAGCTGAACGGTGATGCCCTTCTTCACGAGCGCATCCCTGAGGGCCAGCACCATCTTCTCGGTGCTTCCCCACATCGAGACATAAACGATCATGACCTTCCTCTGGAACTTCTCGCTGGTCCATTTGGTGTACTCGTCTAGGATGATCTTCGGTTCTCTCCAGATCATGCCGTGTGAGGGCGCAATAATCTTCGGCCCGATCTTGTTGACCTTCTCGATCGCTGTCTGGCCAGGCTTCCTGAACGGCATCATGATCTCGGCAAAGTACATCTTTGCCATGTCGAGTGTGTTCTCGTTGCCATACTCGTCCGCGTAGAACTCGCCGACTGCCAAATGCGATCCGAAGAAATCGCAGGGGAACAGTATCTTGTCCTCCTCAAGGTACGTGAACATCGTTTCCGGCCAGTGCAGCCAAGGGGCGTCCACGAACTTCAACGTCTTGCCGCCGAGGTCTATCCTGGAACTCTCATCGACGACCATGATCCTCTCCGCAGGTATGTCGAAGTACATCATCGCCGCCTCCTTACCCTTCACGCCGGCAACGAGCTTAGCATTCTTCGCAACCGCTAACACATCCCTAGCTGCGTTCGCGTGGTCTGGCTCCGCGTGGTTCATTACGACGTAGTCTACCTTAGATGGGTCGATGCGTTCTGATATCTTAGCCAAGAGCTCCTCCTCGAACCCTGGATTTACAGTGTCGATCAGAGCGGTCTTCTTCGATCCTACGATCAGGTAGGCATTGTAGCTGGTGCCATGTGGGAGCGGTATCAGTCCGTCGAACAGTCTTCGGTTATGGTGCTTCGCGCCTACCCAAAAGACGTTGGGAGCAATCTCCTTTGATCCCATTGGCAAGACCATGATCTAATTCTCCTCGGCCCGGAAATGGTTCAGTGGTAAATAGACCTGTCTCGTTCGTCAATTGAATTGTGAGCGAGAGATAGGCTCAATGACATGCCTTCGCTCTCATCACCGCTTTGCCTTGCGCTTTTGGCAACATTCGCGGCAGAGGTCAACGGCCCCTGAGGGTTTTGGGTCGGATAATTATGCCTGTCAACCTGCTTCAGTCGGTACTTGGCGCATGTCACTCTAGTGGTAGCCGAGTGCTTCGCCTGGGCGCCTAGCGCATTTCAAGCAGATTGTCGGGCCATCCCATGCCACCCGCCTATGACACCTTGTGCACCCTACAATCCGCTTAGGGTCCGGAGTTGAGGCCATACCAACATAAGATCCGGCCTTGGACTACAATCGAGAGAACGGGTGGATTTGGCTTAGCTGAGAGTCCTAACTGTAACAGATCAGAAACGAAAGAACCGAATCCAGCCGTTCCATGAGTCTCTTGTGTTGCGCGAAGATCATTGGTAGAAGCAATGGAGCTTCTTTGAGGGGGGAGGCGAGAACTCCCGCCGATGGGGCGTAGACTCTACATTGTGCAACTAAGTCATCGAATACGGTACGATCTCGGGCAACCCTTAAAGGATCTCCCCTGAAGCTTGTCTCGAGTCAGCTGAGACTGGTAGACTGGCGTGAGATACGAGCAACTTGCAGAGGTCTTCGAGGGAATCGAAGCCACCTCAAAGAGACTGGAAATGACAGACCTCTTGGTCAAGCTGCTCAAAGAAACCCCGAAAGGTCTCTTAGACAAGGTCGTCTATCTGACTCAAGGAAAGCTCTATCCTGACTTTGTAGGCATTGAACTTGGAATGGCCGAGAAACTGGTTGAAAAGGCAATATCGTTCGCGTCCGGTCGGACAGAGGCTGAGATTGTATCCGTTTTCAATCGGACCGGAGACTTGGGGTTGGCAGCGCAAGAGGCGCTGAAGAAACGATCACAATCAACGCTCATGAAGAAGGAACTTACCGTTGAAGCGGTGTACGGGACGTTCGACAAGATTGCTCACTCGACGGGAGATCGTTCAGTGGATGCGAAAGTCAAACTTCTGTCAAGTCTCCTAATTGATGCAAATCCTGTCGAAGCGAAATTCGTAGCTCGAATGGCTCTTGGCAAACTGCGAGTTGGAATCGCTGACATGACTATTCTGGATGCGCTTGCAATCGCCTACGCTGGAGGGAAAGAATTTCGAGAATCGTTTGAAAGAGCCTATAATCTGTCATCTGACTTGGGATACGTGGCAAAGATAGTGGCGACAAACGGAGTAGACGGTGTCAAGGACTTCAGGATATCTGTCGGTCGTCCTGTAAGGCCAATGCTCTGCGAGCGTCTCTCTTCAGCCCAAGAAATCCTCACCAAACTGGGAGGCAAGGGATCAGCCGAATACAAGTACGATGGCCTACGGATCCAAGCGCACATCTCCAAAACGAAGGTTCAGTTGTTCTCGAGACGATTGGAGAACATCACGAGTCAGTTCCCCGACGTGGCTGAGAGTCTGAGATCAGCGGTGTTGCCGCAGCTAGCAATCCTTGAAGGGGAATGCGTCGCAGTCGACACGAACACAGGCGACATGTTACCATTCCAAGTTGTATCACAGAGGAGAGGACGAAAACACGAGATCGAAACAATGGCGAAGGAAGTGCCGGTAACCGTGTTCCTGTTTGATGTTCTCTACGATGACGGCCAAGATTTCACACTTACGCCTTACCCGCAACGGAGAATTGAACTCACTAAAATTGTTAGAGAGTCAGACCAGGTCCGCGTTGCGGAACAGCTGATGACTGAGGACGCCGAGGAGCTCGAACGCTATTTCGACAAAGCCGTTTCTATGGGATGCGAAGGCTTGGTCGTCAAGAGCACTCTTGAGGAATCAATCTATCAGGCAGGAGCTCGCGGTTGGCTATGGATCAAGTATAAGCGATCATACAAGGCGGAGGTAGCCGACACCTTCGACCTAGTCCCAGTTGGAGCATTTCACGGTAGAGGAAAGAGAGCAGGAACCTACGGTGCACTGCTGATGGCCGTATACGCCCCAGAGACCGACCAGTTCGAAACGATATCCAAACTCGGGAGCGGGTTCACAGACGAGGACCTTGAGAAACTGCCCAAGATCCTCAGACAGGATATTCTCCCACATAAGCATCCGAGAGTGAGTTCAGAGATGAAAGCGGACCTATGGTTCACGCCGTCAAAGGTTCTTGAAGTCTCAGCAGACGAGATCACCCTCTCGCCGCTCCACACGTGCGCGTTAGGTTCGGTCAGGCCTGGTAGCGGACTGGCGCTCAGGTTCCCCAGATTCACAGGCAAATATAGAGACGACAAGTCCCCAGAGGATGCAACAACGGGCAAGGAAGCGCTTGAGATTTATCATAGGCAACTGAAGAAGATCGAAACTGAGTCATAGTTACGTTTACACGCCATGGATAAATTTGCGCAGCTCCAAGTGTAGGGGTCTATCCATTTGAAGATCGCTGTCAAGTATTCGATACCTTTTCGCGAGGACGTGGGCGTTAGAGAGGAGACGTATGAGATAGCACAGGAATCGACCACCGTTGCGGAAGTGCTTGATCTCGTAGTTGGCAGGCACTCATCCATGAGCAAATTTGTCGACAAAACCAGTGAGGAGTCGCAGAGACATCAACTTGTCATCGTTGTCAACTCTAGGCTTGCCAGATTGTCTGACGAGATTTATGACGGAGACAGTGTCAGTGTCTTGCTACCCGTAATCGGAGGCTACAGGAAATGATAGGCTCGATTGGAGGATACGCGGGGCGGATACTGCATGTGGATCTGTCTGAGCGGAACCAACGTGTGGAAGCCCTCTCAGAAGGAGAAGCACGCACTTATGTCGGCGGCAGCGGTTTGGCAGCGAAACGTCTGTGGGAAATGACAAGTAGAGAGACGGACCCGCTAGGTCCGGAGAATGTTCTGATCTTCATGACGGGGCCCCTCACAGGATCAAAGGTTCCGCTTTCTGGGCGTCATGAAGTCGTAGCGAAATCCCCGCTTACGGGAATCTATGGAGAATGCGATGTTGGGGGAAAATGGGGTACCCAGCTGAAGAAAGCAGGCTTCGACGGAGTAATCATCACAGGAAAGTCAGCTAAGCACATCTACATTTGGATCAGCGAAGGCGGGGTCGAGGTACGTGACGCTGAGCACATTTGGGGACTCGACACATACGAGGCAAGTGCAATCCTCAGGAAAGAAACTGATCCGAAGGCGATTGAGGCGTGCATCGGCCCAGCAGGTGAGCGGCTCGCAAGAATTGCTGCAGTAATGCATGATGGTAAAGACGGGAGAGCAGCGGGAAGGTGTGGGCTCGGAGCGGTCATGGGTTCAAAGAATCTCAAGGCTATCGTGGCAAGCGGTAGCAAAGAGGTTCCAGTGGTCGACGAGAAGAGTATCTCGGAGATAACAAAGAAGCTCGCGCCGGAGATTCATAAGGGTACGAAACGCCTTACCGATTATGGCACGAGCCAGTTGATGACGACGGTTGAGGAGTTGGGTAGCCTGCCAATAAGGAACTGGAAGCAAGGCCGCTGGCGGGAGGGCGCCGAGAAACTGTCCGGAGTGACGATGGCTAAAACGATTCTGAAAGGAAAGTACTTCTGTGGAGCTTGTATCGTGGGCTGCGGTCGGACTGTAGCAGTCGATCATGGTGAGTACGCCGGCATTGACGGAGCGGGCCCCGAGTACGAGAGCATGGCCTTGCTGGGTGCTAACACTCTCGTTTACGATCTGGAGGCTGTTGCGAAGGCACATGAACTCTGCAACAGGTATGGTATGGACGTCATATCAACGGGGGCTGTCATCGGTTTCGCCTTGGAGGCAATCGAACGGGGGATCCTCAAGAGAGACCGAGACGAAGAGAATGACTTTGCCTGGGGAAACGCCAAGGGTATCGTACGTATGGTCGAGAAGATCGGCCGCCGTGAAGGTTTGGGGTACCTGCTCGGCGAAGGAGTGATGCGTGCTTCGGCAAAGCTTGGAGGAGGCAGCGAAGCATTTGCTCTCCACGTGAAAGGGCTGGAACCTCCTGGGCATGATCCGCGTGCCTACAACAGTCTCGCCGTTGGATATGCGACAGGTAATCGCGGAGCATGCCATCTGCAGGGAATGTCTTACGCATTTGAGCGCTCCGCTACGATGCCAGAGCTTGGGATAAACGAGGTTCAAGACAGATTCGGAGTCATGAAGAAGGGAGAGTTGGTCGCAAAGACGCAAGATCTAATGTCGCTCTTCGACTCCCTAAAGCTCTGCAAATTTCTCATCTATGGAAGCGTGAAAGTGACCCACATACTAGAGTATCTCAACGCCGTTACAGGTTTGGGAACTACTCAGGCAGAGTTCCTGAGGGCAGGAGAGAGGATCTACAATCTGAAACGAATGTACGATGTCAGGTGCGGGATCACAAGAAAGGACGACACTGTGCCCGCTAGAATGCTTCGAGAGAAGCGCCTAGAGGGCGGAGCCGCAGAGAACCTGCCTCCATTTTCTGAGATACTCAACGAATACTACGGATACCGTGGCTGGGATCGGAACGGAATACCAACCAAAACGAAGCTGAGCGAACTAGGACTGGCGCATATGGCTTCATAGAAGTCCAATCGACTGATACTATCTCGCGGTAGACTGAATGGATGACTCGGCGAACTAGGGCGGGTGGGGTTTTAGATTCTGTGCGAGCTCAAGTGCTTTCTCAACCGCTCTTCTTGGATCGGGCTCTGAGAGAATGCGGACGCTTTTGCGTTCATCCAAGTAAGTCTCTTTTATCTGGTCCGCCACGCCTCCACTTCCGTCAATAGCGATTACAGGTTTTGCCTTGATGTACGCAATACAGGTCTCGATTAGGGCACCCGCACCACCGGCGATGATGATCACGGCATCGGCGCTGTAGGCGGTTGCGAAGTCCCTAGCCCAGCCTATGCCTATCGCAATTACCACATCACAGTAGGAGTTGGCGTAATGCATATCATCATGAGGAATTATGCCGACAGTTGTCCCATGATTATCCCTCGCACCTCTACAAGCCGCCTCCATGACTCCGCCTAGACCACCGGTTATGACCACGGCACCACGTCTGGCAGCTTCAGCGCCAACCTCGTAAGCCAATGCGCGTGCTTCCTCGGTGCAATGGTCTGCGGCAGAACCTATCACCAACAACTGAACTCTCCTGTCGGATTCTTTCACCAATCAGCAGCCTCTCCCTTTCCTATGATTCGCCAGAGTGCAATACGTTGGTTGCTGCTTCTCGCCCGATAATTCAGTAGTAGGTGAGTGTCTCACTTCGTGTTTCGGTATCCGTGCCGTTTGCCGTGTGGTCCATGAAGTGATCCATGTGGTCGGCGACGCGGTCTTGCTGATCTCTTCTTTGACAAGATGTACCGAAACACTGCTACGATGCGTCCTACATTTTAGAGTTGCTCAATCACCTCAATCTAGCTTACGTGAAGACACGACGGCGTCATGGGCTAGGCAACGATATGCTGGCTTGCTATCGCTCTCGAATCTGATCATGAGTTCGAGCTTCAGATGCATACGGTCCTTGAGATGAGTTAACGGATTCATGTTAGAACGTGGGTTCGCCAGCAGTATTTCCGACAATGGGATCTGCAAGACAGAACTCGGTATCAGGTGAAAGAGAGTACACATCAGCCAGAATGGATAGATGTCACTATTGCATAACCCCCGCTGCCAGGACGTGCTTCGATGCCTCGCCTTCTCATCCACGCCCTCATCGGGTTTCCTGTTTCATTCCTAGTCGCATACTTATCGGGGCCATTAGCCGGACTGATCTTCTTCATATCAAGTCTTCTCGTGGACATCGATCATCTAGTTGGCCACTATATCATCACGAAGGATTGGACATGGAACGTTAGGAATGAATATGTGAGTATGTCAAAGTGGTGGAAGAGAGTTTCCGTGCTCCCATCAGGCGAATTGGAACCAAAGTATCTTCACTGGCAATTCTTGCACAGAATCGAACTCTGGATTGTGGTCACCTATTTTGCGCCCAACCCATTGAGCATGATTGGCGTTGGGGCATTGAGCAATATCTTTCTAGACGTGATTGAGTTGCCCAAACGCATCAAGTACATGACAGTGGCGACAGACATAGTGAGACTGGCTCTCAATTTCAGATCATAGAGATGTCTTGCTCGATGGGATCACTTGCGTTGAGACTCAGTTTGAGAGACTATGATGATCTTGCTGTGGAGACTCCCAAGCCTGCCTCTGCTGTTGCGTGGCATTCTTCGTGCTGTTCGCATAGCCCAGAGTAAATACCATAATTATTCGAGTTGGTTTCGAGGAGCGCTTCTAAACATGATCTTGTCCCAAATACTAATGTCCATTCGCGCCGATATTCCATGTTGATCTTCTGGCCACGGAAAACCCGACAAGGCATTCGTGACAGAGCTCGTCCAGCGATGAGTGGGCGGAATAGTAGAGATAAACTAGCGTTTGATGACGCGTCCTTGCGGTATCCATTTCACACACTAGTCGAACCGTGACTGAATCGGACCTTCTACCATCTCGAATTTCCCCTTGCACTTCAAGCCCGCTAGTGTTGGGTGAAGTTGAGTCGTCTGCGACGTCCATTCCCCATGTTTTCGGCATAGTTATGAGGATCAGTCTCTTGCTTGGAATTGATCGGAAGCGATGACCTCCACTATCGAAACCGAAGCACCAAGAATCGTGATCGTGGAGGATCTCTGCAAAGGGTGCGGGATCTGTGTTGAGTTCTGCCCAGTGAAGATACTCAAGATGAGCAGTCAAATGACAAAGAAGGGCATCTATCCGCCGGAGGTCATCGACGCAGCTAGGTGTGCCGGTTGTCGGATATGTCAATACTATTGTCCGGACCTGGCAATATTCGTCATCGGGAGGTCTGGGTCTTCGCGCTCATGAACCCTGGCACGTACTTCATGCAAGGAAACGAAGCTTGCGCCTTAGCCGCGGTTGCTGCGGGTTGTCGATTCTTTGCCTTCTATCCGATTACTCCAGCTGGTGAGATTGCAGAGAAGATGTCTCAGCTTCTTCCACGAACTCGTGGCGTTTACATTCAGATGGAAGATGAGATTGCGGCAATCGGAAGCGTGATCGGGGCTTCATGGACGGGCCTCAAGGCGATGACGGCAACTTCCGGTCCAGGCTTCAGTCTCATGCAGGAGAATATCGGATATGCGGTTATGACTGAGACCCCCTGTGTGGTTGTCGACGTTATGCGAGCAGGACCAAGCACCGGGATCGTGTCGGCCCCTATGCAAGGTGACGTTTTGCAAGCGAGACGCGGCAGCCATGGAGAGTATGAGATTATCGCTCTCGCTCCTTACTCGGCTCAAGAGATGTTTGACCTGACAATACGTGCATTCAACTTGGCCGAGCAGTATAGGACGCCGGTGATCGTGCTTGCCGACGAAACCGTGGCTCACATGCGTGAAGAAGTCATGATCCCTGAGGAGAGCTCTCTCGAGATCGCCAACAGAAAAATACCCTCAACCGTAGAGGAAGCCGCTCACGGTTTTCTCGATCCCTCAGTTGCTCCCATGCCGGTTCTTGGCAAAGGGTTCGCTGCTCACGTAACTGGCTCGTCGCATGACGAATTCGGCATGCGTCAGGCAAGCGAGCCTGAAGCGATTGATAGGATCGTGCGAACGATTCACCACAAGATAGTGTCTCGCACGGACCAGATCTCGGGAACTGAGAGAATGATGCTGGAAGACGCCGAGGTTGCACTTGTTGCGTACGGAAGCTGTGCAAGGACGGCTGAATATGTCGTGAAACAAGCGCGTAAGGAGGGAATTAGGGTTGGACTGCTAAGGCCTATTGGACTATGGCCTTTTCCGGCCAGACAAATGAAGGAAGCGCTCAATTCCGTCAAACGAGTCATTGTACTGGAGAACAACCTAGGCCAACTCTTCCCCGAGATCGAGAGAGTGGTTCCAGAGGGCGCAACAACATCATTCCTCCCTCCGGAAACGCTCGCAACCTTGCACAAACCCGACTATGTGCTGAAGCATGTAATGGGAGAGGCACTCTGAGTTTGGCTAACGAGAAGACCCATCCCCTCTCGAAATATATACGGAAAGGCGCACAAACACACACCCACTGCCCGGGATGCGGGAATGGGATCATTGCACAGTCATTTCTGAGGGCGATCGACAAAGCCGGCATCTCAAAGGAGAAGATCGTTTGTGTCGCAGGGATTGGATGTAGCGGCTGGATACCCAGTCCCTTTTTCGATATCGATACACTGCACGTGACTCATGGACGCCCGATCGCATTCGCTACTGGAGTGAAACTTGGCAATCCGGAGCTCGAAGTAGTGGTCTTCACAGGTGACGGAGACGCCTCCGCAATCGGAGGCAATCATCTCATACACGCGGCTCGAAGAAATATCGGCGTCAAAGTGATCTGCGTCAACAACATGATTTATGGAATGACGGGCGGAGAAGTGGCGCCTACCACCCCGCGTGGAATGAAGACAACAACAACTCCGTTTGGAAACTTGGAGAGGCCATTCGACCTGTCGAAACTGGTCATAGCAGCGGGAGGCACCTATGTCGCCAGATGGACAACATACCATATCGCAAGTCTGGTCGCATCAATGAAGAAAGCGTTGACCCGGAACGGCTTTGCCTTCCTTGAAGTCCTATCCCAGTGCCCCGTCCACTTTGGCCGCAGAATAGGGATCACAGATCCTGTCGAGATGATGCGATGGTTCCAGAGACAGTCCGTCACTATCGAGATGGCACAGGGAATGAAGGAACAGGAACTGTCGGACAAGTTCGTTGTAGGTGAATTCCAAGACGTCGAGGCGCCAGAGCTGACCCGACTCTATGCAGAACTATTCGAGGCTGCCAGTCGTGACTCGAACTGAGATCAGAATCGCAGGCTTCGGTGGCCAAGGCATAATCCTGGCCGGAATCGTCCTAGGCCAAGCCGCAATTCACGAGGGCAAGAAAGCGGTTCAGACGCAATCCTATGGTGCTGAAACGAGAGGAGGTGCGGCCCTTTCGGAAGTTGTCATCTCTAATGAGAGGATTGACTATCCAAAAGTGATTTCGGCAGATATCGCCATCACTATGTCTCAGGAATCGTTCGAGAAATACGGGAGTGATACCAAGATAGGAGGCGCCTTGTTCGTCGACGCGGACCTCGTGACTAGCATCTCAGCTGCAAATAGAGCAGCAATCTACCGTGTTCCCGCGACAAAACTGGCCGCTGAAGAACTCAAGAAAACGCTGGTTGCCAACATGGTCATGCTAGGCGCGGTCACTGCAGCTACGAAATGCGTGGAACTCGACAGCCTCAGAATGAGTCTTAGAGAAGTCGCGCCGAAGGCATCCGTTGACCTGAATACTCGGGCCTTGGAACGTGGGTTTGAGTGGGCGAGGACGAATCTCATAACTCAGTCGACATAGTCAGGATTCAAGGGATTTGATTCTCTGGATGAGCTTGGGGACGACTTGATAGAGATCACCTACCACTCCGTAATCTGCGATCTTGAAGATTGGGGCCTCCCTATCCTTATTGATCGCAACGATCAGTTTTGAACCCATTATCCCCACAGTGTGCTGGATCTGCCCTGAGACTCCAATCGAGACATTGAGTTTAGGCTTGCATCTCTTGCCGCTGATCCCGACCATTCTATCATCAGAGATCCAGTGATAATCTGATGACAACGCTCTTGTGCATCCCAGCTCTCCCCTCATCAGTGAGGAAAGCTCTTTCATCATTGCTAGATCTTCCTTGTTCACGATGCCCTTTCCCACGCAGATCAAGGTCTCCGCCGATTCTATGTTGGCTGATTCCCCAAGCTTCTTCTTACGTTCAACCAACTGCACACGCTGAGGCGGGATCTTAACATCCATCTTCTGAGCTATCCCTTGCGCGGCCCCTTTCTGAGCCTCGAAGGTTCTAGGCGTGATCGAGACGACTTTCTTCTTGCTCTTGATGATCTCCGATGATACTGTGTTGCCTCCGAGAGCGTATCTATCAACAACTAGGTCTTGGGCTTTCAAAGTCAGACTTATCGCATCCGTTATGCAACCAGCTTGGAGCTTCTGTGCCACGCGTCCCGCAGTCTCCTTGCCTAGACGGGTAGATCTGATCAAGAGCACGTCCGGACCGTTTTCTTTGGTGATCTCATGTAGTACATTTGCATAGGTCTCCGCATCGAGGGTTCCAAGGCTGATACTGGGAATCAGGAGGGTCTTCTGTGCGCCGTACTCGAAATAGGATTGGACAATTCTATCGTCTCTATCTCCTAGGATCACTGCAGAGAGTTCCCAGTCGAGCTGTTTGGAGATTTCGCGAGCTTTTGTGAGAAGCTCGTAAGCGCCTTCGTCTGTCTCCGAAGATACGAGGATTCCAGATTTCACTGCAGCGCTCCCTCCTTGCGAAGGGTGTCCACCAGCTTTCCAACAGCCTCGTCCATGTCGCCCTCGAAGATCACACCTTTTCGCTCCTGTTGCGGTGCCAAGTTGCTAACGACCTGGATCGCGGAAGCGGCTAAGCCGACTCTGCTTGAGTCGATTTCGAGATCTTTCAGAGTCCAAGACTTCAACGGCTTACGAGACGCGCGCAGAATCTGCGCCAGCGGTGCACGTCGTGGCTTGTTGATCTCACTGGTGACCGAGATCACCAGGGGCATCTGGGCCTTCACCACTTCGAGCGTTGCTTCGATATCTCGTATGGCAGTGATCGCATTGCCTTCGATTGAGAGCTCTCTCACATACGTTATCTGCGGAAGGTTCAGTATCTCTGCGATTCTTGATCCAATCTGGCCGGAGTAGTTGTCCGCCGAACCTTCACCGACAAACACCAAGTCAAATGGGCTGAGCTTCTGAATCGCCTTGGCAAGCGTCAACGCTGACGCACCCGCGTCCGAGCCTTCACAGGCTGGGTCAACTACGATGCAGCCCTCATCTGCACCCATGGCTAGTGCTTCTAGGATCGTGTCCTTGAGTTTGGCCGAGCCGACTGATAGTGCGGTAACCTTTGCTCCGTGCTTCTCCTTAATTCTGATAGCTTCCTCGAGTGCATTCTTTTCCATGTCGCCGAAGAGAACAGGTAGGCCTTCGAGGACAGGCTCTCGGGTGTCTCGTTTGATTCTGATCTGCTGAAGGTCAACTACCTGCTTCATGCACGTTATGATGTGCAATTGACTTCGTCGGTGCACATGGGTTGTGGGCGCTATAAGATCTGCTTAGCCACATCAGTGAGAGAGTCTCATTTCTCTCTCTCGATTCTTCATTGCTGTCATGAGCAACTGAATGCGAGATAGTAGCGGTATTGGTGGTAGGCCGGAGGTGAAACCGACGAGTACCGTGGTTGCTCATCTTGGGGGATAATCTTGTTTAGGTCTGCCCGTGTGCTTCTATTCTCATATCGACTATGCATGATATTCATGATGTTATGGCGGGATCATCGGACTTCTATCAAGCTCCTTAGGTTAGTGCTGTGGTGCGCTCAGCAGCTCTAGCTATAACATGCAGACGCCTGAACTAGGTGAGTCTAGAGTGCCCTTGCTTTCGCCAAAGAGTTCCGAGAATCAGGCATCTTCTCGGATGCATCTTCAAACTGGTGGAGCCCCGCCCACGGAGAGTCGCTCTCGTCATGCGGATTAGGGCAGCGGGTGTCGATTCTGCGCCCTCTCCCATCACAGCATGAGCGGACGAGGCAAGATCGTCCGCTAGATTCTGCCGTGTAATTCTGATCACTCTGCCTGACAAGTCTTTCAAGCCCCGATAGTCTAGGACGCCCGGCGAGCCTGCAATAGCTAGAGCAAATCCGGATGTGCCTAAACGAAGTGGCGTGACGTGGCTGTCTACGATAATGACCGACAATTCCTTGCGGAATGCTAGTGCAAGTCCATCACGAAGATTTCTCGCTGAGCGCTCAGGGTCCTCGGGCCACAGAACCACATGATCCTTGGGCGCGTTCTTTTCGTCTACTCCTGCATTCGCGGCCAATATCCCGCACTTGACCGTGAGTAAAGTTCCTTTCACTCCGCCGAGGACTTGGTCTGCTTCGTTGAGAACTACTTGAACCAGCTTTGGATTCATCATGAGTCGTCGAGCAAGACGACGCGCTGAAGCTGACGGTTCCACGCTGGAAACTCTCGCCAATCGCCCTTCAGAAATCGAAACAATCTTGCTTGAGACGGCGACGATATCGCCTCGTTTGACGCGGAGGCCCATCTTTCTAACTGCGCTTACGATTCTCGCTGACAGATCTTCACTTGCGACTATTCTCACAAGAGAGAGGGGAATCACTGTCAGCATGCGAATAGACTGGCCGCTCATATCCTGCCATCCCGCTAATGCCATGCAGTCGTTCGCTTAAGAATCGGTCCGACCTGCCATTCCATGGATCACGATGAATACCCTCTATACGCACCTCTCTGTATCTCAATGGGCGAACGGAAGCCAGTGTACAAGTCTGGCGCCGGGAGTGAGCGCTGTGCTACAGTTCAAGCGCTCTTCCGATGCGGCCCTAATTTTGAGACCGGATGCTGTACGGTGGAAGCTCTCAACATCATTTCTTGCATTCTATGGCAAAGCCAATACCAGTTGTGGGCGCCCTTTGTTCCGTGCCCATGCATTGTAGGCAATTACATGTGCCCGGAGCCATTGAGGATAGACGCCGGATAGATTGGCTTGGCAAAAGTCGAGTGTCCACTGAACTCTATGGTGACATGTCTGACAGGGTGCAGCTAGATTCCAGGGTAGGAGATTCCATTTGTCACCGTCAAGATGGTGGACTGTGAGGAGGTTCGGTGGAGATCCATTCTTGACTCCGCAGAGTTCACAACACCAGCCGGCTCGTCCCCTTACCCCTCTTGACATTCTACTCCATCGCAGTGGATACTCTGTTTGGCGTTTAGGTTCCGCATCGTTCACAGGCTCCACACCTGAAGCAGCGACCGTCAACGAGCTCTTTTCCACAACATATGCAGGCTTCGTTTGGAGATTCAGTCAATTCATTCACCTCACAGCTTCGAGGGGAAGTTCGATGCGTGTCATGACTTTTCCACAGACATCACAACGGTAGACCGTCTCGTCGCTATCATTGAATTTCATTAGGAGGGTCGGCAATGAGTGTGGACAGGTCTTCTAGTCAATCCAAGGCACCTGTGGATAATCTCTCAGTCGTTTCGTTCTCCGCATCATAAATGAAAACAAAAGGATTTCACGAATATGAGCCGAAGAGATGACTGGCAAAGCAGACTCTCTAGTGAAACAGATCAGAAGGAATAGATCATCCTCACTCTGGTCTTTTCTTGACGTGTTTCTCAAGTTCCATGAGTCTCTTGTGCTGCGCGAAGATCATCGACATGAGCAACGGGATTTCCTTGACGGGGTAGGCGAGAACTCCAGCTGCTGAAACGTAGAGTCTGCATTGTGCAACTAGGTCATCGAATACGTTGCGTTCTTCTGGTCTGAGAAACTGCTTGAACCTAGCCAATCTTGTGAGTTCTTCGTTGAGGACGATTCGCCATGAAGGTATCGTTCTCCCCATCAACTATCACGCTACTCGCAAAAAGCGACTTGGGGGATAAGATATCAGAGGAACAATGCGGCGAGAGGGAAGTCCGAAACTACTCTAACGATGTCGGTTTAGCTTTCAGGATGTGAACGATTGCATCAGCGTTCTTACGTAACTTGCTAGGCTGGACTCCTCGGCTCTGGCACCTTCAACCGGGTCTCCTTGCGTGTCTATTCTCTCATGAAACGCCCAAGCTTCTCAGCTTCCTTGATAGCCGAGTGCGTTATCGCAACGCTGAAAGTCCAAGTTGTCTGACTTGCATTGTACCATCTGCCTTTCACTCGTCTTCTGTACGCAAAGCGGATGTGTTTTTGTTCGGTGTCATTGAATTTGATTAGTTCAATTGTCGTTGCGTAGGATACGGGTTTCCACGGATGAATCACCGTGTGGGTAGCGGCTATCACGGTGCCTTTCTTTGGAGGTCGCTCACCCTTCGGATACTTGAAGGTGACCTCGCAAGGTGGGTCTTTGAAAGGTGACCTAGTTCCCTTTCTCTTCATGAGTTGAAGTTGTACTTTGGATGGATAAAAGCCCCTGCCAAAGTTACCAGAACCGGGTACCTCACCTGCGTATCTAGAATCACTTCTGGAACGGGCGAGAACTCTCAGATGACTAGGCTTAGCGTACCTCGCAAAAGGTACAAGGTTTTCGATGATTTTCTCGTTTCAGCTGAATCGGTATTGTACTCCAAATCCTGCTTTTGGATAGTGCCAGCTGAGTGCTTCTTCGATACATGCGAGAACGCATGCGCCGCATTCTAAGCATCCGTCAGGATTTGGAAGTACATCCCCATTTTGATCAAGCGAGTACACCTTTGCGGGGCAGACGAAGAGGCAGTACTTCGGCTTACACTTCACGCGGCAGATCTCTTGGTTAATTCTGATATGTCCTTCTTTGTCAACTTTGAACACATCGCGCCCAAGTTTCTCCTCTACCTTCATGATTCTACGCCTCTATATCTTGAGCAGATCAAACGCGTCCTTCAACGTTGACAATTTGAGGAAATGTTTTCTGATTTGCCTTATTGCAGTCGATGAGAGTTTTTGCTTGGGCTCAGGGCCGATATACATCAGATCTGTGAGCATAGTGCTTATCGCACGGGGATACTTGTCAAACAGTCGCGGGTTGTTGAGCACCTTCCAGATGTCTCTGAAAGTGTGAAGGTCTTTCATCACAAACGAGTTTTCGAGCATCGTCTCATACTCTGCAAGCGAGGCCGCGGAATAGTTCTCGCGTTTCTTCGCCGCTTTGACAGTTTCAGCTGCCATTACGCCTGACGCGATGGCCAGATCCATTCCTCTCACAATAATTCCCATGTTGAGCGCGAATCCCGCCGCATCTCCGACAAGTAGAATTCCGTCACTGTGCAAGGTGGGCACAGCCCTAATTCCCCCTTCAGGAATCGTGTGAGCGGAGTATTCAACCGTCTCTCCACCTTCAATCAAAGCTGAAACTTCCGGACGCTGTTTGAACTCCTCCATCAGCTGGTATGTCTCAAGGTGTTGCAGATTCGTCATGAGTGGGCCGATCCCGACCACGATTCCAATGGAGACGCTCTCTCGGTTAGTGTAGAGGAATCCGCCACCAGTCATACCTTTGGTTACGCTTCCAAAGTAAAGCTGCGCTGCGCCCTCATCTCCATGAAGGTGGAATCTATCTTCGATGGTCCTCC
>CAYGWT010000228.1:0-6126 GCA_964353625.1 uncultured Candidatus Bathyarchaeia archaeon
TAGGCCGGCAGGTGATATGCCAGGATACATTCGTCCGCCAGCCGGGAGCCAGCGCAAGTAAATCCCGAAGACCATGATAAGAACCTCGCCAAGAAAGAACACCGGTATCGCGTAAGATGCGATGCCGAAAACGCGTATCGAGTGGTCTTTCGTCGTATTGTACGAGCGAGCCGCGGTCGCGCCCAGCAATACGCCCAGCACCATCATGATGATGGTCGATGTTATCGCAAGTTCAAGCGTCGCAGGAAACGCGGAAAAAATCTGCTGGGACACAGGAGAAAAATCCTGCATTGATATGCCAAAATCTCCTCGAACCAGTGCGGCGAGGTAGTCGAAATATTGCACGATAAGAGGTCTGTCAAGCCCCAATTGTTGCTTGAACGCGAGTAGAGTTGCTGGAGCAACGTTCTTTTCAAAATGAAGAGATGCTGGATCTCCCGGTAGCACTCTGATGATTAAGAAGACAAAGGTGAGCAGTAGCATGATCATCGGAATGGTTAGCAGAATTCTTGCGATGATGTAGGACCTAAGACTCATGACGATTCGAGGGAGTGTGGGAAATAGATAAGAATTGCCTGAATTGCGGCCGCTAGAATTCGGGTCTTTGGAGAAACAGAGCCTCACGTAGTGGCTCTGAATAAAGAAAAAAAGAAAAGAGAAGTTTGGGTCGGGGTAGCAGAGGTCTATGTCTTTCGCTTGCGCAGCATAATCACAGCGCCGACGATTGCGAGGATGATGCCCACTCCGATTGCCCCGAGGGCCAATTGAATAGTTGCCGCTGGTGTTGCTCCAGTGTAGCCAAGTCCCGTAAGCGTAGAAGTGACAAGTGCCATATTCGCGTCTCCGAGTGTCTTGTAAGCATCTTGGTGGAACGCCATTCCATTAGGTATCATGCTGTATAGAGGCACTGCTTGGCCTAGGAAGACCGTGTCCACTACCTCTTGTCTGTTGAGTGCTGCGGCAATTGCCTGTCTGACTTCGGGTTTGTCGAATGGTGGAGTTCGTTCTTGGAAGCATATGTATTGGATAAAGGCGCCTGTGCCTTCCCAAACTTTCACCGTTGAGTCTGACTGCATGCTCTTGATATCGTTCGAAGCTAGTTGTCTGAAGGCCATGTCAATGTCACCGGACTTTATCGCGAGGGCTAGTGCGGTCGAATCGCTGTAGAATTTGATGATGATATGCTTGGATTTGACATCCGCCGCGCTAAAGTAGCTTGGGTTTGCGTCGAGTTTCATCTCGTAGTCCTTTCCACCCTTTCGCGTCCAGTCTGTCAACAGGTAAGGTCCTAGATCGTTGGGGTTGCTTGCGCGAGCGTTTCCGTCGGTGTACGGAACCGCCTTGCCTGGCGTGTTAGGGGCGTACTTCGGGTTCACGATATACGATCCGGAGAACGCCATCAGCGCTAGGAATGGTGAGAATTGATTCTTCAATGTGAAGACTGCTTGGTACTTTGAGGCTGCGGTCACGCTTTTGATGATGTCGCCGTAGCCGAGTCCTATTTGTGGGCCGTCAGGCATTGCCAGTCCGATGTTTCTGTCGAAACTGTACTTGACGGCGTCGGCAGTGAACTCAGTTCCGTCGGAGAACTTCAAACCCTGTCTTAGGTCGAAGGTGTAGGTCAAGCCGTCAGAGCTAACCGACCATTTGGTCGCTAGTGCTGGCATGAAATCATTGGGGCCTGCAGCCGATCCAGGTTTGATATAGACGAGTGGAGCGCCGAGGTTCACGATCATTTCGGAGCCTCCGAAGAAGTCCCAAACCTCCGCTGGGTCAAGACTAGTTTCGATCGAGTCGGTTGTTCCCACAATCAGCGTATCCTTACCCGAGGGTGGGCTGATTAGCCAGTAGTACATGTTCTGGGTGATGTCTAGGTTCACGCCTGTAACGCTTGGTTTAGTCACAGCCCATGCTGAGCCTTGGAAGACGGGAACGATCGGTGCATCCTTCACCATTATGGTTTGGATTTGGGAATAGAGTTGACCTCTCTGGGTTGGGTCAGAGGTTGACCGTGCTTGGGCAATGAGTTTGTCCATGTCTGGGTTGCTGTATCCTGTTCCAAGCCAGCCACCGCCGACGGTGTCAAGGAATGGTTGGATATAATCGTCGGGATCGAGGTAGTCAGGGTACCAACCATAAACATAGACTGGCATGCTGTGTGCGTCTCTGTTCTTCTTGTAACTTGCCCAGTCAGCGCCATGGAGGTTCACTGTTATCAGTCCTGTCTTCTCCATTTGTGACTTGTAGACTGCTGCTTGGTCTGCGCTTTGCGGGTAGTGTCCTGAGGATTCATACCACCAGTCAATGGTGAGCTTCGGTGGGGGAAGCGTGTAGTAGTACGCTCCCACGCCAAGACTGGCGAGGCCGAGGAGCATTACGATGATTCCGATGCCTTGCATTCGTGCTATTGCTTTCTTGTTTAGTCCAAAAGTCATATAATTTTCCCTTAAGAAGACAAGTATTGCCTCGTGCGAATATAAGTCTAGGCCGCTCAAAGTCGCGCCGGACGCCTGCCTGCAGCTCAATCGCAGGTAACGATTCGCACAAGTATCAGTTTCTTCTAGGTTGTACGAATCATTTCAAGAAGCTGAGAATTGAGGCAGTGAAGGCCAAGTGGCTGTAATCGTCCTCAAAGACAGCGAAAGGGCTTCCTTCAGCCCTCTTCTTCGAGTTTTCATCGAATTTCTCGTATGAAATTAGTCCAAATGCCTGTTCATCGTCATGGAAAACGATAGAAGCGGCGAGATGGTCAGCAGAGTGAGTATCAGAACATCGGTACGGGCGTGGGATAGTCAACTTTGTTGCGAGTATTCAATACGCTCACAATGCGCAAAGATGAGTTGCCCGATCCGAATGGGCAAGAAATCAAGGCGTTTGTTTGTGGGCCCACTGTCTATGACTACGCACACCTCGGCCATGCGAGAACATATCTTGCCGTTGACATGATTGTCAGGTACCTCCGCTTCAGAGGATATCACCCCTATTTTTTAATGAACATCACAGACATCGATGAACGGATAATCAAGAAATCAAGTGAGACAGGCAGAAGCGTCAAAGAGGTGTCTCATAGTTACGAAGAGTATTTTCTAGAAGATATGAGGGCCTTGGGCATTGGGACTATCGAGAAATTCGAACGGGCCTCAGACCACATCCCCGACATAATACAGCAGATTCAACAATTGATCTCAACCGGCTACGCCTATGAGACAGAGACCGGGGTTTACTTTGATGTTTCAAAGCTTGCAACCTACGGGCAGCTGTCTCGTCAAAGCAAATCGGATCTGAAACTCCGGCGACTCGAACTCTGCTCAACGAAACATCATCCAGAGGACTTTTCGCTTTGGAGGAAGTTCGAAGGAAGACCTCTCTGGGATTCTCCATGGGGTCGTGGACGACCAGGATGGCATATAGAAGACACAGCGATCGCCATGAAGTATCTTGGCCCGACATACGATATCCATGTGGGCGGTGCTGAACTCGTCTTTCCGCACCACGAGGCTGAGATAGCTCAAGGCGAGGCGTTGAGCAACAAAAAACCCTACGTCAAGTATTGGATCCACACGGGAATGCTCAACGTCGGCGGCGTCAAGATGAGCAAATCGCTAGGAAACGTGGTGACGATTAAAGACGCCCTAGCAGACCACACTGCAGAGGAGCTAAGGTTCTTCTTTGCGAGCACCCACTATCGACACGTCACGAACTTCTGCAAGAGCCAACTCCTCGAAACTAAGAGAGAGCTTGAATTCATGCGAGAAACCATAAACAAGCTTAGCGTCTCTTGCTCCGGGAAAGCTGCTAGCAAGTCAGAAATGCGCCTACTTGGAGATCTCTCGCGGGCTGAAGCTAATTTCAAGGCTGCCATGGATGATGATTTCGACACTCCAAAGGCTCTGAGAGTTCTGTCCAAGTTCCTGCGAAGCGCAAGGAGCCAGGTGAGAACCCATAAGGAATTGGAGACAGTTGCCTGTCAGGTCGTCGTGAAGAGGGTGCTTGCTATGGCCAACGTTTTCGGAGTGCTGGCATCTAGTACAGCCATGCCCTCAGCGGTTTCCGAATGAGCGGTCGCAGGAACTTCCATAGGTCCGCGAATTTCTCAAAATAGAACCATTTGTCATTGGATCCAACAGTGTATTTCTTGGGCTGCTTGTCTCGGATTCGATCACAGAGATTGACGCAGTAGCTGCCTCTATAGAATCCGAGAAAAATGAATCCTCCGTTCGCTAGGTCAGGTCGGTTTCCTTCTATGCGTATTCCTTCGTCTTCGTCGAGCGCGCTGATGAACCTCTTCAACAGTGGAAGATCCGCGATGCTTCTTTCCATGTATATCGAGCGCGCTTGTTTCATGTCTATCCGTGCTGTCACTTTGCAGTCGATAAGGGGACTCAAAAACCCTTTTACCGTTCGCTTTGGAACCTAGGCCTTCTTTCGGTTTCGAGAGAAGATCGGAGCAGATTTCGAAGTGGGATCACAACAGGAGAAGAACAGGGTTGCTATCTCCTCACTTATCGTAGCTATTGCTCTGACCTCTCTAAAGGCAATTGTTGGTATCCTAACTAACAGTTTGGGGATACTTTCCGAGGCCGTGCACTCGGGCCTCGACTTAGTAGCGGCTGCCACAACCGTCTATGCAGTAAGAACCTCTAGTAAACCCCCAGACGAAGATCATCTATACGGTCATGGGAAATACGAAAGCTTCTCAGCATTGATTGAAACGCTTCTTCTTCTTGCGACTTGTGTTTGGATAAGTTACGAGGCGATACAGCGTCTATTCTTCATTCAAGTGCATGTGGAAGCGAGTCTGTACGGTTTTGCTGTCATGATCATTTCTATAGTGTTAGATTTTTCGAGATCCCGCGCATTGTATCGAGTTGCGAAGAAGTATCGGAGCCAAGCGCTCGAAGCAGACGCTCTCCACTTCAGCACTGACATTATGAGCTCTTTGACAGTTATTGCGGGACTTTTCTTTGTGAGTCTCGGCTACCCTATCGCTGATCCATTGGCGGCTCTAGGCGTGGTTCTTGTTGTGGTTGCATTGAGCTTACGACTTGGCAAACGAACCGTCCTTGTGCTACTAGATCGTGCGCCCGAAGGACTAGCTGAAAGCATCCGTGCGCAAGTAATGACGATATCTGGAGTGCATTCATGCGGCCGAGTAAGGGTGAGGCCATCTGGGTCGCAAACCTTCGTTGATCTAGAAGTTTTTGTCGATCACTCAACGAGTTTCGATCGGGTGAACGCGATCGCGCTTGAGGTTGAGCAGGCAATTAGGAAACTGGAACCGAATAGCGACATTGTCGTGAGGACTAACCCGACCGCAGAACCTGAGACAGGACTGGCGGAGAAGGTCCGGAAGGTCGCCAGTAGCATTAGTGGAGTGAAGGGTATACACAACATCGAGGTTCATGATGCGGAGAATGGGCTTCATGTTGAGCTGCATTTCGAGGCTGATCCTGACGCCAGCCTTGAGAGTGCGCATGGAGTCGCCAGCAAATTGGAATCAGTGATTAGGGCGAACATTCCTGAGGTCGCACAAGTCGTGACGCACATAGAGTCAGCGGAAGAGATGCCGCTTACTAGTGCAGATGTGACTGTGGAATCGCAGCGGATCGTCAAAGCAGTCAGAGATAACGTGCCGCAGGTGCCCGGCGTGAGACGCTGTCGCGATATCGCAGTTCACAACGCCGAAGATGGGCTTCATCTTACGCTGACGTGCGTTCTGAAAGCAGGGCTTTCAGTGTCAGAAGCGCATGAGCTCTCGACGCGGATTGAAGATGTAGTGCGCGCTCGTATTGATGGCGTCTCAAGGGTCTTCGTTCATGTAGAACCCGAGCTGAAAGCTGCTCTGCCCTAAACCTTCACGCCGAGTGTTTTCATTAGAACTTCCTTGAAACTGATTGATCTTCCGCCAACAACTTTGAGTTTAGCCTTAATCTCGTCCTTGCTGACCTCGACTATGTTGTATGAGTTGTGGAAGAATCCTCTAAGCCGCTCCGAGGACACGCTCCCAGCATGTAATATTGGAAGTTCCTGAACGTTCCACATCCATGGTCTATGTCTATGCCCACCAAGGACCAGATCCGCTTTTGATCCGATAAGTGCCCGCAAGGCATCTCCCGCATCTATGAT
>CAYGWT010000229.1:0-2104 GCA_964353625.1 uncultured Candidatus Bathyarchaeia archaeon
ATGCTCGGATTGATTGTCTGGCCTTTACCGTTTCAAAATAGTCCATCTTGACCATCCATTGAGCGGAGACTGCGACATATGATAAAGAACTAGCGCTCCACATCGCTGTGCCGTGGTTCGCGTTGCCAACGATGTCGTCGCTCCTGCCTCGCAAACAAGCGAACACTAAAGCATATGCAACGCATTAGTTCTTCCTGAAATCGCCCAGAAGGTCACGATCAGGCTTGCCGCAAAGTAGCTCGTCAGAACCGGAATCGACGGCTACCAGCGGCGCAATTGGACCTGCGAGACCTGAAGATCGTTGGGGAATTACCCTCACCGAAGCTGACTCAGTTTTGGAGTCTCTTTGGAACGAGGATGCAGTTGTCTGGGAGAAATACTGGGTGCCCGTTTTCAGACTCTTTGCGAAAGATCTTGTCAGGATTGCTTCTCCGTCATCAAAAGACGTAGTTCTCGACTTGGGAACGGGTTCTGGAATTGCAGCCATTGAAATCTGCAGGGCGGTCCGTTCTGTGGGTGTGGTCGTGGGGATTGATAGATCAGAGGCAATGATCACACTTGCTCGAAGGAAAGCCATCAAAGTTGGCTTTCATAATGCTAAGTTCATCAAGATGAGAGGAGAAGAGCTGCATTTTCCAGACGGATTCTTTGATCTCGCAATCTCGAACTGCGGCATTGCCATTTCCGATGTCGGCAGCGGCCTGAAAGAGATCCTCAGGGTCCTCACGCCCGGTGGCGTTTTGGTGTTCAACGATTGGCATCTAATTGATGTCAAACCTCACCGGATATTCGGGGAAGTTCTCAGCAGACATCGGACTGGAACCCCATCCCCGGAATTGGCTCGCGAGAGGTCTGCACTCGCTCGGATGGAAAGTTTTCACCGTTCGCTCAGCTCCCAGAGACAACTCGAGATGGTGCTCGACGCGGGGTTTGGAAAAGCATACCTCAGGAATCGACGATACAGAGTGCACATGAAAGGGATCAGAGACTACGTGCAGATGAGACTGTGCCGTGCCACTATAAGGCGCGAGATCTCGGAAATGTCTGCCGCTGAACGTAGACTCTTCCTCTCCGATTTGAGAGAAGGCCTCCAAAGGTTTGTCAAGGGAAGCAGTTTCGTCTTTGATTGGAATGTCTATTACATAAACGCAAAGAAAACTGCAAGGCAACCTCAGAATCCGTGCAATTCTTAAATCGAGTCATCCGAAATCCGGCGGATTATCATGGACGTAACGGTCGGCATCCTTCTTGCATTGACTACAGCTCTCGCGTGGGGTAGCCGGGAGATACTGCTTAGGAAAGCCTTCGAGGCAACTAGACCAGCCCATGGGCTCTTTGCAACTATCGCAGCCACAGTCATCATTTCATTCATCGTAGCTATCTTCTACGAATCGGCTTTGTGGGATCGATTCACTCTTGCCGATGTGACACTTTGGACGACAGTGGGCTTACTCCACTTTCCATGGTGATGACCTTGTACTACTTGGGCATAGATTCGGTTGGAGCGTCCAGGACCAGCGTCGTGTCCAATATCTCAGTCGTTGTGACTCCTTTCCTGGGGATGGCTTTGTTGGGCGAGCCATCCACTATCACCGTGACTGCAGGAGTGATCTTTGCGGGGGCTGGCATATTCACTGTGTCCACATCCGAGATCAGAAGCGGCGAGTGGAGATGGCGGAAGGGCATCACGTATGCACTCCTCGCGGGTTTAGGATGGTCCGTAACCAACTTCTTGACGCGATTTGGTTTCGCCAAGCTCAGACTCCCGATGACGGCACTGTCCATCGCAAGCGGAATTCCTCTACTGCTGACAGTCTACTATCTGGCATCGAGGGATAAGGGAGCGGGCATGCTCTTAGGCATGAGGCGAAGTAGAGAGCTTGTCAACGGATCCTTTCTCAGCGCATTAGGTCAAGTGACACTTTTTGCCGCGTTGTCCTTTGCACCCACAATCTACGTTGTCCCAACATACAATCTGAAGTCTATTGTCACCGTGCTTCTCGCATACGCGGTCATACCAACGTCAGAAAGAACTAGCAAGCGAGTGATCCTGGGAGCGGTTCTGGCGATCGGTGGTATCGTAATGATCAACCTCTAACAGACA
>CAYGWT010000230.1:0-2252 GCA_964353625.1 uncultured Candidatus Bathyarchaeia archaeon
GAGGTGGCGATTTGAGCAAGGAAGTCTCTGCTGGTTGCCACCGCCTTGGTTCCCATTGACGTGCTCGCTATCTGACGCAAGGTCTTGATGTCAGTCGGATCTACCGTGATAGCCAGAGAATCCAAAATCCGAAGAGCTTCAGCTGAAGCTTTCTTGTATCCATCTATGATGATCGTAGGGTGAACTTCCTGATCCATGAGTTCTTGAGCTTTCGAGAGGAGTTCTCCCGCCAGCACAGCAGCTGTGGTTGTGCCATCGCCAACCTCGTTGTCTTGGCTCTTCGCAACCTCTACAAGCATCTTTGCAGCTGGATGCTGAATATCGAACTCATTCAACATTGTGGCACCGTCGTTAGTGATGATAACGTCGCCTGTGCCGCTCACTAGCATCTTGCTCATGCCAAGCGGGCCAAGCGTCGTGCGAACAATTTCGGCAACAGTTTTTGCCGCCATGATGTTGCTTCGTTGAGCATCGTGACCCTTGCTTTCGGTTGATCCTTCCCGGAGAATGTAAATTGGCATCGTTCTTCCAGACAATTTCAATCAATACCGTTAACAGCATGGGCTGCCCGGGTGATAAACCAAGCACATTTGACGGATCGTATCAGAGAACGTGGCCGTGATGGGTTGGTATTGTCCAAAGTGCCGTGCGGTGTTCGTCGAATATCAGCCCTCCTGTCCCTACTGCCTTGTACGACTGAGAAAATCGAAGTACGAGGACCGCATCTAGTCGAAACAGAACAAAGCCATCCCTACCGCGTCAGGATGGTGGTTTGGGCCTCATCGTGGGTCGTGAATGATTCTCGACATTGGTCTGAGCAGAAAACGTTAAGGTTAAACCTGTAGCACGATTCCCAGAAACCAGTGGAACCGTTCTGGAACCTCTTCGTAATCAAGTTACAGAAACAGGGCAAGAAAGCCCACGATCTTTACTCGTGGGATGAATTGCCCCTCATGTCTTAAGAGTGTGAGAATGGCTTTTCAGGACGCGTTGCTCATGAAACTGCAACGGACGATCCATGCGAAACTCGTTCTGGATAGGAAGAGCAAACGAGAAGCTGTCGAACGCGAGTACGATGCTTGGCAGCATCAAAGGAGTCGTTCTAATACCGGAGGGGTTTACCGAGGCGTTCAACTCGCGTCGCCAAGCAACCGTACTAATCACTGTCGATGATACCAACGCTCAAATGGCCGCAATAGTTTACGGGGAAGCAGCCTCAATTGTCGGAGCAATATCGGATAATCTCGGCCGAATGATCATTACCCAGATGGGTATCTCAAGTGATCCATCATTTGTCACAGAGCCGATAGCTGTTCAGCGTGAGAATCTCATCGGCAGCACCACAAACACTTTCCAATTCCTAGCTCCAGGTTTCATGGGACTAACCGTAGTCATGGGCACCCTATCTGGATTGGCTTCCGCAATTTCAAGGGAGAAAGAGCAAGGCACAATGGACGGCCTAATGGTAGCCCCAATATCGAGGAACACAATAGTCGCAGGAAAGATGATAGCTCAAACAGTAAGAGGCATGATCCAAGCATTCACGATCTTGGGACTATCCATGCTACTCTTCGGTGTCAAGATCTATGGTAGCCCGATTTTGATGGTTGGAGTGCTGCTACTCGGGGTCCTTAGTTTCACAGGCATCGGCATAATCATGACTTCCCTGGCGCCAGAACAGGAAACTGCCCAAATGATGATGATGCTTCTACAGTTCCCAATGATGTTCCTGAGCGGGGTCCTCTTCCCTATGGATCAGTTGCCCGGTTGGCTGCAATCGATTGGAAAGGCACTGCCTCTATACTACACTGCCGATGCCCTCAGGAAAATCATCGTCCTCAATGCAAACTTCAATCAGATCTTCATGGACGTCGTAGTACTCGCCCTGTATTCCCTAACAACACTGGGCATAGCGATCCCCGGCTTTAGAAGAGCCATGACACGGTGATCACAACCAGGTTCATCATGTTTGGCAGGGTCGTTTCGTTATTTTTTCGGGGTGGTGGGTAACTTGGTGGTGGGGTAGGGTGGTGCGCACACACCCTCCAACTGGCGGTCTTCTTCCGAGGAAATCCATGGCCCACATCATGCTCTAGTTACTCAACTAGGCGATCTTGTTACTCCCCTTCCCGAATCCCGAACACTGTCTAGAAAACCAGCTTCTCTAATCCCTGTTCTAGAAAGTATATTCCCAGAGCCGCCAGAAAGAGTCCAAGCAGTACCGATATCTGCCGCTGCCTTGGATTCACGTA
>CAYGWT010000231.1:0-1988 GCA_964353625.1 uncultured Candidatus Bathyarchaeia archaeon
AAGTCTGTTGTTGTCGCGTACGGACGTTTGTATCTCGTGACGTTCTATGCGGATGAATTGTTAGTGGTCTTGACCTTTGAACCAAAGGGAATACCCAATGTTCTCAACAAGCTACATAAGCGATTCGGGATAGGATTTGCGAGTCGCTCGGAATAGCGCACTAACCGGATTTGGATCCCCGTTTTGTGTGGGCGCACCAAGCTACAATACACACGGTAGGCAGCCTGGATGCATCCTCCTCTGTCCACCCTCGGGCCACTAGGATAATAGCAAGATCCCACTCAGGCTAAGCGAGAGAGATGGGTGAATCAGGCTCATACTTGAAAGAAGTTCTTGGCCTATCTGTAGAAACGAACATGAGGCCTGAACCACCGACGGTTTCTCCTCTGGATACAACCTCAATAGTAATGGATTTGATGACCAGGGAGAATGGTGGATCCATTGTGGTTGTGGAGAACGACCAACCCGTGGGGATAATCACCGAAAAAGACATGCTGGAAAGAGTCATCAAAGCTGGGAAGAACCCTGAACTAACACTTGCCAGAGACGTAATGTCAAAACCTCTTGTAACGATTGACGCTGAGCGAACGATAGCAGATGCCTTGGAAACGATGCATAGGCACAACATCAGAAAGCTGATTGTTACAAAAGAGGGTACCCTAGTTGGCCTCACCACAGAAAGAAGATTGCTGGAGATCGCCCACGGTCACTACATGATGAAAGCTCTGGGTTCTCTTGAAACGATAGATGGTCATGAACTCCATAGAATACGAGTTGCGTATGTGAGCACATATCCTCCCCGCGAATGTGGGATAGCAACGTACACTAAGCATCTAGTCGACGCTAGCTCCACGTTTTGTGCACGAGCCGTGACATCTCCCGCTGTTATTGCAGTCAACGATAGAGGCGGACACTATGACTATGAGATTCGAGTGAAGTCTCAGATCGATGCCGTAGACATAGAATCATACGAGAAGGCAGCTCAGTACATCAATGCCTCAGACATAGATGTTGTAAACCTGCAGCACGAGTACGGCATATTCGGCGGAGAATGGGGCGAGTACGTTACTGAGCTTCTAGGACGAATTGAGAAACCCGTTGTTACCACTCTTCACACGCTTCTTGAGGAGCCGGCTCCCGATGCAAAGGCAGTATTGGAACAAATTCTTGAGCACAGTGATTTTGTTGTTGTGATGGCAAAGGCCGGTATAGAAATACTGGAACAACACTATGGCAGTCATGTGGACAGAATCCGATACATACCTCACGGATGTCCAAATGTGCCTTTCATTGGAACTGGAATGACAAAACGAAGCTTGGGGTTGAAAGATCGAGTCGTCCTCTCGACTTTCGGGTTGCTGAGTCGCGGAAAGGGAATAGAATATGCGATAGAGGCCCTCCCACAGATAGTGAAAGAGCATCCATCCATCCTGTATCTGATTATCGGCGAGACGCACCCAGAGGTCAGGAAAATCGAGGGCGAATCGTACCGACAACTGCTCCTAGATATGGTCGAGTCACTTGGATTGGAGAAGAATGTCAGATTCGTGAATCGGTTTCTGGCAGAAAATGAGCTGATAAGGTACCTTCAAGCGACCGACATCTACGTTCTTCCATACCCGAATCGAGAACAGATCAGCAGCGGAACACTCTCATATGCTTTGAGCACAGGCAGAGCCATCATTACAACCCCCTTCCTTCAGGCCGAAGAAGTGATATCTAATGGTGCAGCGTTGAAATGCGAGTTCAAGGATCCGGATTCCATTGCTGAACGGGTGAATATGCTCCTCAAAGACAATCAGATTCAACAGAGGTTTGGCAGGACGGCCTATGAGTACAGCAGAGCGATGATATGGCCAAACGTAGCTATGAGTTACGTCAATGTATTCTACCACGCCCTTGGTCTCTGAAGTCCGTGTAGAGTCATCTGAAAAGAAGCGAGCGAATTCAAGTATTGGCAATAAATGGTATGGAGAAAGGCAGCTGAC
>CAYGWT010000232.1:0-1950 GCA_964353625.1 uncultured Candidatus Bathyarchaeia archaeon
GAAGGTTATCACGAACCATAAAGAAGTGAAAGGCTTCGCTGACGGAATCCAGGTCGTGAAGGACAATAAAGGCGACAAGATCAAAGGTCGCATGACCTTCCTCAAGAAACGCCTCACCGAAGACCAAATAGAACTCATACGCTCGAAAGCCCGCCCTGACGTCTCATTAGGATTCTACTATACTGAAGACCGAACCCCTGGAAGCTGGAATGGTCAAGCATACGATTACGTTCAACGCGACTACATCTTCGACCATGTCGCCAGCGTAGAACATGGCCGCTGCCCCTATCCCATGTGTGGACTCGGCGTCGATGCTGATGCACTCAATGTGGACAATACATCGAATGTGCGGGTAGGCAATGACCCATACCCAAACGAGCATAGTTGCCGCCTCAAGCCGCCAGGAAGCTTCCAAGAGAAATCGTTCAGACGAATCAAACGAGGCAAAATCAGCCTGATACTTGGACGCTTGAACGGAGAGCGTGACATGACCCTGCAAGCGATTCGTTACCCGAAGACCATATGGACTGAGGATGAAGCCCGCGCAGACTGCAAAGATAGGGAAGGCAGCTTCGAACCTGCAAGCTCCAATCCAAGTGACTCCGATATGACGAAGAAAGAAGAAGCCGATACAACCGGAAGCCAGAAGTTCCCAGCCTCCGAAGTTAATCTCCATCCAGCAGCCGAGAATAATGAAGAAGATTGTGGACACTGCATATTCTATGATTATGAGCAGAAAGAAACCTGCTCAATCGTGGAAGGCTCAATCGCAGCCAACATGACCTGTGATGAGTACACGGGCAAACCCACACTTGAACGGTGGGTCCTTGGTGTACAACGAGGCAACGCATCTAGCGACGAGGAACCTCCTAAGAAAGACAAGCTGAGCGTCAACGATACCGTCAAGGCGCTAAGAGAACTCAAGAAGATGGATCGACCTGGACTTGTCAAACTGCACTCTCAGATGCATGATCCATCTAGGGCAGCGTCTTTCAATCCTGACTCGACCATGCACCGCGCTGTCGTCCAGGAATTAACTAAGAGAAAACGAGAACGCTGACTCACGGTACGGTGTATCCGTACGATGCATCATCCAAGACTACCCGCTCAATTGCGGGATTTCATGGTCAAGCTCGCGAATCACCGTGGGCAAGACGATAGTAAGAAAATAGGAGCAATACCAAACATGAACGATAAATGCAAAGAGAACTGTGACGAATTAGACCTCGCGACACTGCAGAATGACAACGCTGAACTACGCAAGAAAGTCGAAGCAGCCAACGCAGAAATCAAAGAACTCACCACGAAAGCGGCTGACTCTGAAAAGAAAGCGAAGGAAGCAAACGACCAACTCAGCAAGTACATTGAAGCTGACAAGAAAAGCCTAGTTGACTCAATCAGTAAACGGAGCGAGTTCAAGGCTGACGAATTAGCTTCAAAGACTGTTGATGAACTCCGCATGATCAGTGTAGCAATTGACAAGGCGAAGCCTCCGGAGGGAACCGTGAAGAATGTTCGCGGAGCAGACGGCGCACCCGCCAGACCGAACATAATGGCTGACGGCCGCATCGACTCCACGAAGAGTCTCATGGGAACTCCGAAACGCAACGCTGACGGCTCCATAACGTGGGAGGTAAAGTAAACATGCCCTACGTTAGAGGGAATCAAGGCGTAGCCGTAGACGGATTACCCGTCTATGAGGAGCTTCGCTTGAAAACCGTCACCACAAACCACACAATCCCAGGCCGCCTCGTTATCCGCAACACGGACGATAATCATGTCGTCCTTGCAGGCGACAACGCCATCAACACGGTTGGGTACATGGCACCAGTTCCAAGCCATGACAGTGACACCGACTTCGCAGCGGAAGACTGGCTCAGAATCGGTCACGGGCCCGGCGTAGTAGTCCCACTGACCGCCATCACTGGTCAAACAATCGTGAAAGGTGAC
>CAYGWT010000233.1:0-1585 GCA_964353625.1 uncultured Candidatus Bathyarchaeia archaeon
GGTTGACTCGACGCTACACGTACATGATTCTCCCAGTAATCGGTCCAGAACAAGATATTCCCGCTCCGGATGTGAATACGAATTACCAGACAATGTCGTGGATCATGGACACATACAGCATGCTAAGAGGATACACGGTCCCAGGCGTCGTCACTGGGAAACCACTTCAACTCGGAGGATCAAGGGGCAGACTCGCCGCAACTGGCAGAGGACTCGCGTACGTGACTGAAGAAATACTGCAGCACCTCGGCAAGAACGTGAAGGACACCACTGTCTGCGTCCAAGGTTTCGGAAATGTCGGAATGAACGTGGCCAAGTTCCTACACACAGATGGCTGCAGAATTGTAGGAGTAACCGACATGACCGGAGGAATTTTCGATCCCAAAGGCATCGATATCCCGAGCCTGATTTTTCACTCTGAGAAGGCCGGGGGAATTCGCGGCTTTTCTGGCGGAGAGATCGTGACGAACATGAACGAAGCAAACCGCCGATTGTTATCAGCGGAAAGCGATGTTCTGATCCCTGCTGCACTTGAGAATCAGATCACTGAATCGAATGCACGCGATGTCAGGGCCAAAATAATCGTTGAGGGAGCCAACGGACCGGTAACTAGAGGCGCAGATGAGATCTTGCATGAGAAGGGAGTGTGCGTTGTTCCCGATATCCTCGCAAACTCTGGCGGGGTCATTGTGTCGTACTTTGAATGGGTTCAGGATGTCCAGGCATATCTCTGGTCAGAGAAGGAAGTCAACTCTAGGCTGAAAGACCTCCTGAAAGCCGCTTTTAGTCAAGTCTGGGACTCTGCCGTAAAACACAAGGTCACCTTGAGAGAGGCTGCTTACATGCTGGCTGTTGAGAAGATAGCGGAGATAACGAAACTCAGAGGAATATTCCCGTAAACGATGTTTGTTTCGAGAATCACATCCTCGATATTGTCCAGTGTCACGCCTCCCGCTATCCGGATAATAGCATTCGACATGCCGTAGTTCTTCATCAATGACACAACTTCTTCGCGCGTGCAGCCGAGGCGACCAGCAGCGAGAAGCTGCACGCCTCCAGATCTCGTTTTGAGGATGTTTGCGTTTCACTCCAACTTCTGTGGGCTCGCGAGCAAGTTCAGCGAGTATAACGCCCAACTGTCTGACGGGATCAGCGCCCAAATTCACCATAACGATCAGACCATGAGAGTTGTGGACCAGGTCCACCGAGCCTTCCTGAAACACAAATTCCCCCTCGTTCCGCGGCACGAAAGCCGGAAGCTCGACGAGTTGAAACTGCACATCCTCGAACTGCAACATTCCAAGAACGCTCTCTTTTGTGGCGTACGGATATGACGTTACAGAAACAGGGCAAGAGAGCCCATGATCTTTAGTCGTGGGATGAATTGCCTCTCATGCCTTGAGAGCGCGAAGGATTTTCGTGTTGTGTGGGCGTGTCGCTCATGATGCTGAATCGCACAATACATGCGAAACTCGTTCTGGATAGGAAGAGCAAACGAGAAGCTGTCGAACATGAGTACGCTGCTTGGCGGCACCAACTGGAGCCGGGTCGCCCGCAAAGCCTTCGAGGAAACGATACGTCAAGA
>CAYGWT010000234.1:0-1659 GCA_964353625.1 uncultured Candidatus Bathyarchaeia archaeon
ATGGCAGCTTTCTTCAGCTGGTCAGGGTCAGGGTCATCCTCAGCATCATATATGACACAGTACTTCCCCTTCGCCCTCTGCAACCCATAGTTGCATGCCCTTGGCTTGGTCTTGATCTCAGCGTCAGGGACGACAACTGCATCGAACACTCTCAGCGACTCCAAGTATTGTGTCATGAGCTCGTCGAGGCTACCCTTCAACAGAACTACATCGTTAGCTGAATCAACAAAGCTCTCCGGGATCTCCATTGTCTCGCCGCCGTTGCACTTCACTGTCAGGACTAATCCAGAGTTGCCTCCGGTGGTTTCCTTGACGCTTTCGAGCGTGCCTATTGTGTTCGCATTTCCATCTATCACCCTCATGGAGGGCTCCAGCATATTCAAACGAATCGATCTCGAACCCTGCTTGACTGGGATGATTGGAGCGATCACGGTTTCCGGCTTACCGAAGAGCCCAAGCCTCTTCGCTTCATCAATTGTCTCCGTATCATTCTCTTCCATCAGAATCTTGACGTCCAGCTTCTCGTGTGGGTAATCGATTTTGTACACGTTCTCAATTATATGTGATAGAATCCTTGCTTCATGATAGATAGGGATCAAAATCGTGTAGACCGGAAGATCCACCTCAATCAGTTCTTTCAAGTCCTTATCGGATACGCGTACCGATCTTCTGGAACCTCTGAATCCTCTAAATGAGACGTAGAACTTGATGGGGCTCACACAGAAGTAGAGTACGTTTATGGTAGCGAACACCACGATGAATGAAATCGGATAATTCACGATGAAGAGTACCGCAAGGAACAGCCCAAGTCCAACAATGAAGTATCTCTGCCATGGATAGAGGACGCGGTGGGCTGACTCGTCTGGGCTACGATATCGAAGGTCAAGTAGCGCCCGATCTTTGTGGATTTCACGGTATCCCTTCCCAACAGCGTGTTCAACACCGTCAATGGAGGTGACGCACAGTTCCACTTTTGCATGAAGTATTTCCTCCAGCATTCTGAGGAATCCTGTGTTGAGAGGATTCGCGGTAGCAATCCTTACTCGCCCATTTGACATATCCAGCGGCAAAGCCAAATTCTCAAGCAACACTTTGTAGGGGAGCGTTGCTGCTAGCTCAGAGTTCTCTTCGAGGTGATCGCCGTGAATGAATGGAACACCTAGCTCACTAGCAAGGTCAGCAAAGAAGCGTTCATTCACCTTGATTTTATGTGCCTGCAAAGCAAATATGAGGTTCTGTTCGGTCACATTGGAGTCATCTAGGAAGCTCAGATCTTCGCTGCAATACTCTCTCAGTTTGTCAATTAGCCAGCGTTTCTTGATTGTTGTGGCAACATGCAAGTTCATTCTCGCCTCTCTACGAGCGAAGTTACGCTCTTGTGGTATGCAATCGAGACAAGCGATTTCGTTTCGACTACGCCATCGATGTGTGACAAGGCCTCAAGGATCTGATCGAGCCTGTCTTGTTCAACTATGAGTACGACATCCGCGTCTCCGGTGACTCTGAAAATCTCGGTTACAGGTAGCTCGTCGATCCTCTGAATTGCCTCGGACCTCTTCTGAGGCAAGATTCTGACATTCAGAATTACTGGTTCGGTTCGATGTCCGACTGCTTCCAAGCCTTCTTTGGTCACGTTTATGAAGCCACGACCGACTTGGA
>CAYGWT010000235.1:0-4546 GCA_964353625.1 uncultured Candidatus Bathyarchaeia archaeon
GCTTCCTGATGGTGTTTGCAGAATCGTGACCCATCGACCACAGGGCAACTACAGACCGGACACGCTGGTTGCATGGGTACTCACCATCGACTGCTCTTGATCTTTGAATCAAGTTGACTTCTGGCGCGTCAAGTCTCCCAAATGCTCATTGCATAAGACGTTGGTATACCTGATGTTTTCGAATCGTAATATGTTCATGTTTCCTGATGTCCTCATTGCAGCTAACTGGACGGACCTCAGGAACGTGGCCATCAGACGTGAGATTGAAGACGTGGCCTACTCCTGCAACAGACTTGGGGGTGCGTTCCGCGATACGGCGAGCCTGCAGGATTCCCTGTATGTTACTTTTCTGATTCTTGAGTCTTCATCGACTTTTCTTGGAGCATGTTAATTGTTTGCTGCTTTATCTCCTTGAAGAGATTGCGCCAATCACGCCCGGAGACGATGAGTTCGTACGGCTTCAGCTTTGAATTGATGCACATTCCACGTTCCATTATGTCAGCGTTTATGGGGTCGTTTGGTCGGAACCAAACACAAGCCAAACAGTTTTCTGATTGCTACGTCAGCTTCTTCAGGCTATCTTTCTCTTCAGAATCAGTTGGGCTCATGCTTCAATTCTCGAGCACGATTCTTACTTAAGCATTAGCCGAAGTGCCTTCCCGTAGTCGTAAGCGACTATCGTACCCGCCTTGTCCTGCGCTGAACGTACCCGATCAAACCTGAAGCCAGAACCAACGCCGCAGCGGCGGCATCCTGTGACACGGCGAACTTCGTCAAAGCATCCAGATCCATCCAAGGGCGAACCGAAGACACCAATCCTTGAAGTGGCGGAGCAAGTTGAGGAATGCTCCTACTCAAACCGGACATCTGCGCCCAGAAGGCGCTCGCACCAACAATGTAAGGCCCAAAGAGCACTAAGCTGAAGAAGAAAAGCGCAATTCCAGCTGCTCTCACAACCCGAATGGTTTCCAGTTGCCCCATCTCTTTCAGCCCTGTAACGGGCATCGTGCCTGACATGTACTGCCAAGCTGCGATTGCCACAATCAGCACACCCACAAAGGTCAGGCCAAGCAAGGGGAGGCTAAGCGCATAGCTTCCGATCTGCACCGGGTAGGACTTGGCGTCGAGACCGTGCGATGCGAGGTAGCTCAAGAGCGCGTAGTCCATCAAAGCTACGATCCCGACAAAAATAAGCAGCGTAAGCAGATTGCGCGTACTTTTCGATGACTGCAATTCATTAACCTTCTAGCGCTCGATTTCGGGGTTGACCCTCATCTCACTCCTCTGGCAGTGAGATGTCCGCAGCTAGCGAATGGGCCACGCTAAAAGCGTTTCTCGATGTGTCTATGATCCGAGACCACATGCTTGGTGAATAGTCACGTCAAACCTTTATGATCTGCAAAGCGCATAACAGTCTACAATCCGGAAGCCCATAACATGTCGAGACAGATCATCGGGCGGGGGACCTGGCTCGACCTTGTCGCACATAGAGTCCTCGAAAGAGAGGACCAGTTAGGCAGAAACCCGCCAGTGATTAGAACCGAGAGTGGATTGGGCGCTTCTGGAATACCCCATATCGGTAGCCTAAGCGACGGCGTAAGATCATACGCCATCAAGCTCGCCGTCGAGACGCTCGGCAGGAAAGCGGAGTACTTAGCTTTCTCAGATGACCTCGATGGATTAAGGAAAGTTCCAGCCGGCATGCCAGCGTCGCTTGCCACATATCTAGGCTATCCGGTAACGTCCATACCGGACCCGTTCAACTGCCATACTAGTTACGGAGATCACATGAGCTCACTTCTCCGCGAAGCCCTAGACAAGTGCGGAATCGAGTACACATTCTATTCTGCAAAGAAAGCATACCATGACGGCCTCTACAACGAACAGATCGTAAAAATCCTTGAGAACGCCGACAGAGTCGCGAAGATCATAAAGGAAGATCTAGGACAGGAGAAGTACACTGAAGTCCTGCCTTACTTCCCCATATGCGGCGGCTGCGGCAGAATCTACACAACTCGTGCACACAAGTACCTACCAGACGAACACAAGGTCCTCTATTCATGTGAGGGACAGATCGACATCCGCGGGCAAGAGCTGCAAGGATGCGGATTCAGAGGCGAAGCAAACGTGCTCGAAGGTTCTGGGAAACTCAGTTGGAAGAGTGAGTTTGCGGCACGATGGCAAGCACTAGGGATCAACTTCGAAGCGTATGGTAAGGACATTCTGGACTCGGTGCGAGTCAACGACCGCATCTGCCAGGAGATACTCGGCTATGCTCCACCATACCACGTTCGCTATGAGATGTTTCTTGACAAGTCCGGAAAGAAGATCTCGAAATCGGTTGGTAACGTCTTCACTCCCCAAATCTGGCTCCGGTACGCCTCACCAGAGTCTCTGATCCTGCTGATGTTGAAACGGATTGTGGGCGCGAGAACGTTGTCAGTGGATGACGTACCAACATACATGATGGAACTCGACAATCTTGAAGACATCTATTTTGGAAAGAAGGCGATCGAAGACAAGTTCGAACTAACGGAACTGAGAGGCCTCTACGAGTATGTTTGGCGCCTCAAACCACCTCAACAGCCAGACATGCACATTCCCTACAACCTGCTTGTCTATCTCGCGAAGGTGGCGCCGAAAGGGAAGGAGAAGGAGTACATCCTAGCGAAACTGGAAGAATACAGCTACTTGCACGGAAAAGAACCGGTGGGCATTGACACGCGCATAGCATACGCACAGAATTGGGCGGAAGACTTCGCCGAAATAACAGAACACATCCCGACACTCTCCGGCGCGGAAGCAGATGCCATCCGCGAGCTTACCACAGTTGTTAGAGGGCAAGCATCGGCCGACATCATTCAGAACTCGATCTTCGAAGTCGCAAAGAAGCACGGAGTCGAACCTCCAGGATTCTTCAAGATTCTATACGAGATCCTTCTCGGGTCGCCAAAGGGACCCCGACTAGGACCCTACGTGGAAGCGATGGGGCGAGAGAATGTCGCCGACGCTCTAGACCGAGCATTAAGCTCCGTGAGCACAGACATAGCAAAGTCAATTCCGAAAGCCACATAGCCTCAGAGCTATCACTTAGCAGACCTCAGCAGCCAGAGTGCGGTAGATTTCGCATCTCGGTTTGCACGGGCCCGTAGTCTAGCCAGGATCATGACGTTGAGCGGAGGTACAGCCTCCTCGCGGAAGCCTGCGGACGACTTGGCAGAAAGCCAGAGGTCGTGGGTTCGAATCCCACCGGGCCCGCCATTCTGACCTGACTACCGAGTCTGGACCGATCTCTTGCGTAGCGCTTGACGAAGAGGGAATGGACGCGCACCCAATAGAGTGCGAATACCGGCGGCCGCACCATTCCCAAGTAGTAACACGATTACATGCTTGCGGAGCACAAGATATCGCACGTTCGACGACGTGAACTCCTTTTGGGTATCCCTATTACGTGTTGTCGAAACGAGCTAGGACATATCCCAATGTGCCACCAAGAATCAGAGTCATGACCCCTATCAGAATCAGGCTAGACGGTTGATGCCAGCCAACAATTATCGCAGACGGGGCGAGCAAGAGAAAGGAAACCACTATGCCTTTCAGTACGCCGTTAAGCTTCAATGTCGATGTTGAAATCATGAAACCCGCAACCACCCACAAAGAAAGCGCTGACAAATTCGCATCCCACGTCAACTCCTGAAAGACCATAGGCACAATGTCCACTATTCCTGCAACAACGCCGAAGAGAACCCCCACTATGATTCTGTTTGATCTACTCACAGTCATCTTCACGTTTCTTCACACCACCGCATCCCACAGAGCAACTATCTCCCAGATGTCCGTTGCATGTCCTCAGTTTTGCGTGATCGAGAACCAGATTTTGGATTTCGCGTGTGTGACCGTTATCTTCATGCGCACCAACGCATGCTCATAGGGGCGTTCAATCGCGGCCCCCGAGTCTAGCATACATCCAGCAACAACGATCAGGAATCTAGGATCTTCTCGTGACTCTGTATTGGATGCTGTATCTTGCATCTCCAACGATACCACTGTCGGGAGATAACGTGAAAACCTGAGGACGATCAAAACGGAAATCGTCATCAACCCGAAGGCTTAGTTCGCCAAAGAAATCACTTTTACCTGCGTCATCTTCTTCCCACAACGAGATCAGCGCGTTAGCCCTGATTTGGGTAGGGCTCACAGTCATGAGTGACAAGCCATCCCCTGTCCGCATCCGAGTAGGCCCCCACACCCTCTCACCATCTACCTTGATGAACACATAGTCTTTCCACTGCTGGGCATCATGGCATTGGACATACTCAAGCTGCAGGGAATACGGCCTCTCAGCGTGTGAGACATACCAGGCGCTCGCGCTATCCGCGCTTGCAAACTGGTCATAGTATAGTTTGTATCTTCTCCCGCTCGTCATTCCTCCAGTCATTCCGCGATGGACCGGTAAGAGAGCTTCATATTCTCCTTCTCTCGCCTCCGGTTCCTCAAATACTGTGCCTTCGGGCCACGCGTCTTCGTCCGCTATTGCCACTCCATC
>CAYGWT010000236.1:0-3254 GCA_964353625.1 uncultured Candidatus Bathyarchaeia archaeon
ATCTCTCTTAAACGTTTGAGATGATGATGGGGATCTGTGATAAGGCGGACATGCGCCTTTTTGCACTTTTATTCGACCATACATTCTAGCAGCCAAGGTTCCGTTCACATGAGCACTGCCGAGGCAGATGCATTCTCTCTACTCGCAAAACCGGTCCTCGAGGCAGTGCATGAACGCGGTTTTGCTACACCAACGGAGCCCCAAGCACAAGCTATCCCGAAAATCCTCGACGGCAACAACGTCCTGCTGATCTCACCTACGGCCTCCGGGAAGACCGAAGCGGCAGTACTTCCCATTCTAAGCCGCTATATCACATCGAAGACTGATGAGCCTGGAATTGCCATCTTGTACATTTCCCCGCTCCGCGCGCTCAACCGTGACCTGCTCCAGAGACTTGAATGGTGGTGCCACCGCATAGACATTAGGATCGCGGTCAGACACGGCGATACCGAAACGAAAGAACGCGGAATGCAGTCACATAACCCCCCCGACATGCTGATCCTGACACCTGAAACCTTGCAGGCCATCATGCCCGGTAGGATAATGCGGAATAATCTTCGCAAGGTTGCGTACGTGATAGTGGATGAGGTACACGAACTTGCGGAGGACAAACGCGGAAGCCAACTAGCACTTGCGCTCGAAAGACTCCGATGGATAACAGGAAGAGACTTCCAGATAGTTGGGCTCTCAGCGACGATCGGAACACCAGAGAGAGTTGCTGAGTTCCTTGCCGGAGCCAATCGCCCAGTCAGTATAGTGCGTGTTCCAGTAGGACGCAAGATCAGTGTGAAGGTGGAGCTGCCTCAATCGGATCTAGGGAGCTCTCGGCTTGCGAAGAAACTGTTCACTCATCCTGAAGTTGCAGCGCGCTTGAGGCTCATGCGAGATATCATCGACAAACACCAGTCGGTGATCCTGTTCACGAATACTCGTGCGGTTGCGGAGGTATTGACAAGTCGATTCAAGATCTGGAACATGAACTTTCCCATCTCGATCCATCACGGATCTCTGGCCAAACCATCACGCGTGACAGCCGAGCAGGGGCTAAAGACTGGTGAGCTGAAAGCACTTGTTGCGACGTCATCGCTTGAACTTGGGATAGACATTGGAAGAATCGACTTTGTGATACAGTACATGAGTCCTCGTCAAGTGACGCGACTCATCCAGCGAGTGGGAAGAAGCGGACACAGCGTTGGCCGCGTCGCGGAGGGAGTGATCATCGCGATGGATTCGGATGATGCCTTGGAGGCGCTGGCAATAGCTCGACGAGCTATGCGAGAAGAGCTCGAGCCCGTGGAGGTGCCCGAAAAACCACTTGATGTGCTGACTCACCAGATCGTTGGTCTATTGATACAGAAGAGCCGCTGGTACATCCTCGAAATTCTCGACATCTTCAAAAATGCAGGCCCATACAAAGATCTCACGACGTCAGATCTAACGCGGATCGCCGAGTATATGCATTCGCGTTTTCCGAGGCTTTGCTGGTTTTCCCCTCAGGATCAAATTTTGATTCGCCCGCGCGGACTCAAGGACATATACACATACTATTTTGGGAAGCTTTCGATGATCCCCGATGAGAAGCAGTACTTGGTCGTTGACAGTTCAGGTAACTCACCGGTCGGAGTTCTGGACGAAGCATTTGTTGCAGAATACGGCGCTCCCGGAACGAAGTTCATTATGCGCGGAAGCCCCTGGAAAATGGAGAGCATTAGGGGAGAAACGATCTACGTTCGATCAACAAATGATTCTACAGGCGCAATACCGAGCTGGATAGGGGAAGAGATTCCGGTACCCTACGAAGTCGCAACCGAGGTGGGAGAGATTCGCAGGCGTGTAGTTGCAGGGCTCCGGAATGGGCGAGGCAGAGAAGCAATTTCACTCGAATTGTCACAGCAATACCCCTGCGATGCCGATACAATGAAGGCGGCCCTGTCAGAGACATTCGATCAAGCAGCTCTAGAAGTGGAAGTCCCAACAGACGCGATTATTACTCTTGAGGACTGGGACGAGTACGTTGTTGTCTGCTGTCACCTCGGGTTACTCGTCAACCGGACGCTTGCTAGGCTGGTTGGATACATACTATCAGAAGATGCCGGCTCTACCGTTGGGGTTCAACAGGATGCATATCGAATCATAATTCAATCAGCTGGCGCTGCAGATGCAACTCGAATCGCAGATGTGCTTCATAGGCTCGGCGACATGGACGTTGAAGATTTGGCGAAGAAAGCGTCTGTGAAAACTGGCATGTTCAAACGCAGAATGGTTCATGTTGCAAAGCGATTTGGAGCCATTTCCAAGTGGGTAGACCTCAGCAGCATTCGACTTGGACGACTGATGAAGACCTTTGAAGGCACGGTGATCGCCGAAGAGACGCTTAACGAGACGCTGAGAAAGGATCTGGACCTTCCGAAGACGAGGCAGGTGCTTCTTGCCATACGCGAAGGCGAGATCAAGCTGGTCGTGCATCACGAATTGCAGGAGTTGACCCCTGTGGCGAAACTCGGAATCGAACGCATCAGTATGAAGACGGATCTGATCCCTTCGGATAAGATGAAGCGAATTCTCATCGAGTCCGCCCGCGCGAGAATAATGAACGAATCTAGAACGTTCGTATGCACGGCATGCTGGAAATACAGTGAGATCAAACGAATTCGCGACCTAGACAACACTGTCACATGCCCCAAATGTGCATCCAAATCGGTGGGTATTCTCTCCTACGGTCCTGAAGACGTAGAATCCGTCATGCAAAGAAAGGGCAAAGCAGTCTCCAAATCAGACAAACGTTTGGTCGATCTACTATTGAAATCTGCAGAAATTGTTCGGAAATATGGAAAGACAGCCGTGGTGGTGCAGACGGGACGACGACTACAACCCGGCGATGCTAAGAAGATACTACGCAAGGAAAAGCGCGTTTCAGACAGACTCTTCGAATTGATAATGCAAGCCGAGCGTGACGCCTTGAAGAAAAGATTTCTATGAATCTACTGGATCTAAAGGCCTCAACGAAGACTGATACCTTTAGACCATATTCGACGACAATATCGTGACACGATTCGTGAATGACTATCATCTTAGACGGAGCCTCTCTAAGAATTGATGACGTTGTGCGTGTTGCACGACAATACGAACAGGTCACGCTCGGCGATGATGCTCCACAGAGCGAACACGCTGGCCAAGAGGCTATCGGGTGTTCGGCTTCCAACGCTCGAAACGTTATCGCCATGGTGAATTCGCGAGTCCACCCGGTCATCCCT
>CAYGWT010000237.1:0-3007 GCA_964353625.1 uncultured Candidatus Bathyarchaeia archaeon
TCAGGCTACTGCCTCGGTCTCCCTCGATGAAAACGCTGCCGGTACTGAGGTTGACCACGCCTTCCTCGCCCCCATTATTGTCTGCCACGCCTCGTGACCATATGGAGATCTTGCCAACTAGTGCTGCTGACCTGGCTACAGGAATCTCCACCTTGGTTGATTTGTCGCGCTCGACTTCGACCGTAATTGGGAGTTTGCAGGTTGGGACCCGGTCGAGCCCAATAGAGTTCCTTTCTAGACCAACGGAGTATGTTCCGGTCGTAAGCGATCTGAACTCAAAATCACCCTTATCGTCAGTGACTGTTGTGACTCCGTTCGCTGTCACAATCGCTCTTGGTATACCAGGATTCCCCGGATTCTCTGAACCGTATATCCTGCCCTTGATGACGCC
Source organism: uncultured Candidatus Bathyarchaeia archaeon (assembly GCA_964353625.1). GTDB lineage: Archaea > Thermoproteota > Bathyarchaeia > 40CM-2-53-6 > 40CM-2-53-6 > CAVPLU01. Next base: position 392 of record CAYGWT010000237.1, read on the forward strand.
CGTGTTCTTTTTGGTAGCTATGGGCAAGCCCCAGGGCATTTCGTATGAAATGAGAAAAGACGCAGCGTTGGATTCGGAAGCACCTGCAAGGTGCCTGAAGCGCAACACCAGTCTTCTACCGTCTGCTAATTCGTAGGCGCCGGTGAGATATCGTTGATGCACATCTGGTCGGCTGATACTGGCCGATTTGTTTATCCCGTAGAGGAGTGTGCACGTGAATTGGTCTGTTAGCTTCCACCGTCCGTAGAACCCGACCGAATTGTTCCCTCCCAACAGGCGGGTTTCGCTGTTTAGGCAATCTCCAATTTGTGCGTAGACAGAGTAGTATTGTGGCGCCGACGGCCTGAAGCTGCCGTATATCGAGTATCTGTTAACGCGATCTGTAATTCCGGTAAGAATGTCATCTCGCTTTCCAGCGTTAACGTATGTCTGAATGCTGTAATTGCCAAAGGACTTCCCAGCGCCTAACCGAAATGAGTGTTCCAAATAGTCATAACCGGATGGGTGCTGCAGATCGTGTCGATGAAACCGGTCGTGATCAAGCGTGAGATTCACCCCGGATGCAAGTGTATAGCTCAGTCCCAGCTGGTTGCGAGTCTCTGCCGGACTCGTACCTCTTGATTCGTCGAGGTCAAGGTTTTGCTTCCACCTCTGAGCGAGTACTCGCCCGCGAAGCTGTTTGGACAAAGGGAAAGAAACCATGCCAGTCGCATAATCAGTGTCTCGGTAGTATCCGTAGTAATCTGGACCAGCGTGTATTCGCTCCAGTGAGTAGTAAGTGCCCCGACTGCTGCCATCCAGCCTCGCCGAGCAGGCTTCGTCGGTACCTCGGCCTTCGCGGTTCGTATTACAAGTGCCATATTCAAAGAGGATGTTAGTATTCCGAATGGGTTTGACGCTGGCTTCCAGACTCAACAATCTGTCTCTGAAGCTGAACGGGTTTCCCAGGCGTTTGTCCAAGGCATTAAGTTTCAGCGAGAGTCTCTGGCTGCTGATATCTTTCCTGAGATAGAGCCCTGCTGTTCGTTCATCGGGCCATCCCCATCGCTGCTGTGCAATGTACGCTCCAAAGTCAGCGCCATGTGGCTGTCGAATGTCGACTGCCAGTCCTCGGCCGTATCTATAGTAGTCAGTTAACCGGGACAGCGAGTAGCTCTGATCGCCGGCCCTCACATCGAAGTTGTGTGTACTGTAGTTCAGATACTGCTGATCTCTTTCTCCAAACACGCCCACATTTTGGGTGTCGGGCCCACGAACCAGAAAGTCAACATTCTTGGTTCCTTTGTCGTCTAGGTTACCGGCCCCCGAAAACTGAACTTGACCAGTAGTGTCGTCCCCGCTTGCTATCATGGGCAAGCTGACCGTCCCGGGTATCCGACGGAATCTGTCGTCTTCGCCTGTCTTCCTTGGAATCACCTCCGCGGATAGAATCAGTCCAGCCGCAATGACATCCTTATCATCAGCATATCGCGCTTGGACGAGGAGATTGTCCTTGAGACGCCTGTTGATTTTGCTGTCTGTCTTGACTTTCGCCGCAATAATGTAACTGCCTCCAGCTGGCAGCGATATGTTGTCTGGATCAACCCGTACGACAGTGCCTTCTGTACTCCTCACGCTAATCAGCAGGTGCGACTCCGAATTGCCCTCGTTGAGCACGCGTAGTCTGACCTGGTATTCTTCACCCGCGATCACGTTGTCCGGTTGTCTTTCGGTCAAAAGCCTCAGCCTTGAGACCGGCAGCACGTTTACCTTTACGCTATCGAAGTCCCGAATTCCAGGATCTCTTTGGCTCTGCACTGAGTAAGTAACGTCGTACTCACCTGCGGCAGTGCTTGCAGGTACTAAGACGGCGAATATCCGTGCTTGCGTCTTCTGAGCCTCCAGGGTGATTGTAGTAGCCGGATTAATCACTCTCCAGTCGGGGGGCAGTTCGAGGCCTTCAACGAATTCCTCCTGCTGGTTTGTCCCGCTCGTGACTGCGAAGCTCAGGCTGAAGGTCTGTCCGGGTTTGGTTTCCGCAGACTGCGATGTTACGGATCGCACCTGAACACCGTGCCCTTTGGCTTGGGAGATGGCGGCACCGTGTGGGAATAGAACAGACACTGCTATGAGCCGGGCGATAATCGATCTTCTTCTACCTGAGTCCCAGCTCATATTGCACTCCCCAAACAGACTCATCGCCGTTATCAATCAACGTCAGAGCAGTATATTTGCCCGCACTAACCTGGCCCAGCATAACTTGGCTACGCACGCTGCACCCAGGATAGACACGCACGCGCCCGCCATCAAAGCGACCAGCCAGGACTCCTTGGGCGTCATAGAGTTCGACTCGCACGTATGGTCTGAGCCACCGCTCCCCCGTGTTCTCTATGTCCAACTGCAACGTGTATCCGGTATTATCTGTAAGAAGCTGCTTTTGAGCAATCTTGATTTCTCTGCTGCCAGTGGCGCCGATATTGGTTACTATCTGAACGGCGTAGCGCATTATCGTCTTGACTCCAGCAGCAATCTTGCCTTGCTCCTGTTTTGGCGGTTCCAGGCTGCCTTCTGCAATAGGTTCGACCATGAGGATACTCCAATATGTGCCCGTCAGAGTCTGGTCGCTTGATGTCTGAA
>CAYGWT010000238.1:0-4097 GCA_964353625.1 uncultured Candidatus Bathyarchaeia archaeon
GACAGTCGCTAACTAGAAGAACCTTTTCTGATGAGGCAGAATCTCATCGCGGTCAATTCCAAGAAGACTCTAGACTTTAACGCTAATACATAGTTACGAGATAGCGATTATCTGTGTTGGGGCTGGAGTCTAGAGACCTGTGGGGCCGATCACTTACATACGCAACAGCAAGGGAGCCCATTCGTCTAGCACTTGCTTCCAGAATGGAAGTGTCATATAGAAAAGTCTAGAATGACAAAAGTGCGCGAAAAGCTTGGTCTAGACGACTTCGCTAGACTTTATTCATGCCACCCGAGGCGCCCTCTCATGGGCACAAACGCAACCCCGCCCATATTCTCGCGAGTCACCTTCCCATTAGCACTCTTTCGTACGCGATAGAGTTCTTGGAAGAAGTGCGGTGTTCCAAGCGGTATCAATAGGATACCGCCAGGGCTAAGCTGCTCCGTTAGTGGAGATGGAACGTCAGGCGCGGCACTCGTTACGATTATCACATCATAGGGACCATGTTCAGGGAGCCCGACGGATGCGTCTCCGTGGAGCACAGTGACTCTATTCGCGTATCCTGCTTTCTCAACGTTGAGTTCCGCAGATTCAGCCAGCGCCTTGATTATCTCCACCGACCACACATGACCCCACTCTCGTTCAGGCCGATCGCTGGGAGCCACGACCTCCGCGTACACGCAACTCATGTACCCGCAACCGGTGCCAACCTCCAGCACCTTCTGGCCAGGTTTCATTTCGGCATACTCGCAGAACATCGCGGTCATGTGCAGAGCACTCGTTGTCTGCCCGTGACCGATAGGAAGAGGCGAATCAACGTACGCGTACGACATTTCCTCAGATGGCAAGAACAGTTCACGCGGAACCTTCAGCATTGCTCGTGCGACACGGTTGTCGTGTAGAACTCCTTCGGATCTAAGCGCCTCTACAACTCTTCTCCGCTTCTCAGAGAAGTCAATCAAACCTAGCGCCAGATCCACACAGCGCCTAAACCAAAGCACCGATAAAAACCTTAGAACAACCACACCTAACTAGAAAGCGAAACCGATCATGCGGATCGTCGAAGTGATTCAAGCGTCAGGACATCCCGAGATCAAGGCCACTCATTCGATGACGCTTGAGATCACCAGGGAAACCCACCTTACGAAGAGGGGAGACTGTATAGTCGCTACCTGCGCTTCCAAAGGGTGCTCCGATCTTTCGCCGGAATTCTCGAAACTAATGAGGAACAATGAAACGCGCTTGACTCTCACGATTGAAGCCGGAGGACGGAGCGAGGCTATCACAGGACGAGGAGACACCAAGCTCACACTCACGCATCCAACTGATCTGGTTGCACGCAAAAGCAACTACACATGCGACAGAACCATAATGGTCCAAGCGAACAAATCCGCTTCTGATCTGAACCGCGAGTTCGTCAAAATGCTTCACGACCCACGTACGCGAATTCGAATCGAACTGATCGCGGAACTCGATCTGTGATCACGATTAGGCAACGTGAGCGTCGACGGCTACTTGGACACGGCAGGGAGCGATCTCTTTTACAGTCCTAACGGCTAGAATTGATTCCAGCTTTCTTCCAGACGATTCAATTCGTCCTTTCAGTTTTCGCGTTGCCGTGTCATACGCGTTCTCAGTGGATTCGAATGAGTAGAAGTGGATGATGCCTCCTTTTTCGCTTAGGCTTGAGCAGGCTACGTCAATGAATTCCGAGGCGCTACCAGGGAGATTCATGATTACCCTATCAGCTACTTTCGAGAGGTTTGATCTGACTACTTCTCGCGCATCTCCCATCAGGGGCTTGACGTTGCTGAGAACTCGGTTGGCGAGTATGTTTGAGACCAGGAACTTGAACGCTGAAGGGTTCGCATCTACAGCGTGAATAGTAGACGACGGCTGTTTCTTTGCTACGAGTATAGAGTACGGCCCCACTCCAGCGAACATGTCTACCACTGTTTCTCTTGGTTGGACTTGTGAAGCGATTCGCAAGCGCTCGTGGCTGAGTCGAGGGCTGAAGAAAACGGTCTTGACATCTAGCTCGTAGACGCAACCATGTTCCCTGTAGTGTGTTACGGGGTTGTCTTCGCCTGCAATCAGTCTAAGTTCTCTCGTTCTGTAATCGGTTGAGAATTCACCAGCCTTCGCCATCACGGTACTAACGCTTGGACAAATCTCCAGCACACCCTTCCCCACAAGTGCGCCAAAGGAGGCAAGCTCATCCGGGAGTTCAACGATTGCTATGTGGCCGACTATGTCGAGCGATTTCGGAACAACTGCAAGCAGATGGGGTGGAAGTTGTCCCTTGAGCGCCTCTTCCAATGTTCGAGGATGTCGTGATCTTTCGCTGAACTCTTGTTCCTCGACCCTGATCCGGCCTAATGCGCTCGAGAGGTGAATGTATTCTGGATCCTGAATCGGGCGTAGCAGCGGGATCCAAAGCTCATTACCTGCTGTAGTGACCTTCAGTGAGTGGTTGATGAGGCACATTCTTCGAGTCAAGTCAATTGCGGTCTGACCCTTGCTGAGGGCGACAACGAGGGCGCGTGCCTTGACCATCTTCAACCTCTCTCGCGAATGTGTGAACGCTTCATGCATACGGGAATTTCAATCTTGAACAGAGCCTGCCCCGAAGACGCTGTTCGACGCTTCGATTTCTGGCATCCGCCCATATGAACGGCGAGACAATGCTAAATACACTGAATGATCCAAAATCTATTGTGGAGACTTTCTTGGTTAAGTGGCATCGCCGGGAAGAAGTTGCCGGTAAGGAGATAATTGATGACGCCGCTAAGAAGATTGGCATCGTAAAGGACCTGGCATGGTCCGACGGCGGAAAGCTAGCCATCGTCGTCGAGAGAGGAAGAGAAGAAGAGTCCTACCTTCCGTTCGACCAGGTCGAGAAGATCGGAGATGTAGTCTTCATCAAAGGCTCCACTTCGCTGGAGTCAGTGCCGATGAAGACCTGCCCTGTCTGTAAACACAAGAACCTCCTAGACGCGAAATTCTGCCAGAAATGCGGTAAGACGCTGGAAGAAAAAGAGAAAGATAGAGAAAAAGAGAAGAAGTGAACCACTGAATCTCGCCCGGGCTCTTCAGCGGAAACCATGTGATTGCCCGAGATGGCGGCCTGCACGACATGGAACGCGGTACATTTGTGTACCATCAACGGAACGCTAATATACTTCTGGCCCATGTGACTTTCTAAGGGAAAGCCATGAATCAATACACCACGAAGACTCTCCGAATGCCACAAGCGTCGATAGTTATGGGACCGACACTTCTGGCACACCGTATACTCAAAACAGCAGTCAGCATAGGCAGTGAAGACCACGGCACCGCTTTACAGATCAGCACGAGTTCTAAGACATCCACGACACAGCACAAGAACCGATCTCACTACTCAACCTCTTCCACCTCTAACAATGATGATACACTCAGCTCCAATACCAACATGATCACTAAAGCGACCAGAAATTGCGTAAACAGCACACTGCGGAAGGGCCTTGGAATGGTGCCCTTGCTCGCCCTCTCATTTCCTATCGCGGTTGTTCGAACCTGGCGAATAGACAGATGAACCGTTCAAATCGCATACAGCAAAGAACTCACACAAGCCTAGCATGACTCCGCACGGATCGTGACTTGTCGACCCCCAAGTCACGGTCTCCCACTATCCTACCTCAAACTCAAAACTACCCAAGTGTTTCAGAAGAACAGATTTCTTAAGTGCGTGACTTGATCTCTTAGTTCGAAATAGTTCGGAGGCGCTGATTTGTCTTCTGATGTTTGGCAGGCCAGGATCGACCTTTGCGTTGACAAGGAATCCAAAACCTACTGGATCATGCTGAGGCTTCGAAACGATTCCAAGGAAGAGAAGAAGCACATGAGCGTCATGCTTCCGAAAACAGCTCTCAATGAAGCACTCCAACGCGTCTCAAACTTCGAGGAAAAAGGATTCCAAGAGAAAAACGAAGAGCCCCCGGACTTGCCGGAACCCGAAGATGATCTATCGAAAGAGGAAGATGACTAGTCACCTGCAAGACAGCTTCGAGTGGAAGCACATACTCATATCCCTGCCAGCCATTCGGATTCCATGATTG
>CAYGWT010000239.1:0-7127 GCA_964353625.1 uncultured Candidatus Bathyarchaeia archaeon
GGAATGCCTTCATGACTGCGGTAGTGCGTTGCGCTCCGCCTCAGAACAAGCCTCTTGCGAGCGAGCTAACGAACTGTGGTCCCTACCTTGACAGAGAACTCGTGTTGCTAGCGCATGTTCGAATGGTGCTAGTTCTTGGGCAAGTGGCTTTCAAAGCGTACCTTGATCGCCTTACGCGGCAAGGGGATGCCATTCCACGCTTGAAATTCAAACATGGCCAGAAATATGCAATGCCTCCAGATCTTCCTGTTCTGATCGCATCCTATCATCCCAGCAAACAGAACACGCAAACCGGAAGACTCACAAGCAGAATGATGAACGCGGTACTTCGCAAAGTTCAGAGTAACCTGAATCGGTCAACATAGCTCAGCGGGAGAGGTTATGCATCGAGCGATGTTAGGTATCGCAAACGGGGTTCGGCTCACAACTCTTTTATAGAGTCCGAAGATGTCTCACATCCGATTCGCATGGTCGTCATGGAACCGTCAAGGAAGCCACTGAACCTTCTCGTGAAGAAGCTAAACTCCGATATCACCATCAGACTGAAGAACGATATTGAGTACCGCGGAAAGATGATTGACTGCGACAGCCACATGAACATAATTCTGGACGGAGCTGTCGAATATAGAAGCAACTCACCCACTGCAAACTTTGGAAACGTCATTCTGCGTGGAAGCAACATACTGTACATTTGTGTGGACCACGGCCGGCAGTAAGCTACCAAAGGGCATTGTGATCCGCGAGCCGAGTTTCTACCAGGCACTACTTCGCCGCCTGATTTTCCAGGAACGGCGTCGTTGACCATTATCGAATTCTCAAATCCTTACGGATCAGCTCTTGAGCAATCCTAAACAAATGCATGTGCTCCACGTATAGTGAAGGAATTCGGCCGGCGGAGCTTGTGGACATTGCTTGACATACAATACGACTCGGAACGTCAGCACCGAGCTTGTCAAGAAATTGCTCGCAGGCTCTTGCTCGATCGAACAAAAGCCGAAAATCCGGAAGAGCTGAAACTAGTCATCGCTCGAAAATATCGGCTGACTAGTGTCCCTAGGAATTCGGATATTTTCGCCGTCGTCTCTCCAGAGGAACAGCGGGTGCTGCGGGATAAGCTCCAGCTGAAGCGGGTCAGAAGTGTTTCTGGTGTCAACGTGATTGGGGTGATGTCAGCGCCTGAGCGATGCCCGCATGGGAGATGCGCATACTGTCCCCAGGAAAGTGATGCACCAACAAGTTACACTGGATATGAGCCTGCGGCAATGCGTGCCAAACAGAACAACTTCGATCCCTATGCGCAGCTCTCAAGCAGGCTAGCTCAACTGCGAGCTATCGGTCATCAACCCTCAAAGGTCGAGATTGTTATCCAAGGTGGCACTTTTCTGGCGCGTCCGTTTCCATATCAACAGCACTTCATGAAACGTTGTCTGGATGCTCTAAACGGGTCTGAGAGCCTCTCTCTTGACGATGCGAAAGCCAGAGCGTGCTCCAGCTCGATCAGGAATGTAGGGATGACCTTTGAGACGCGCCCAGATTGGGCTCGTGCCGAACATGTGGACCTGATGCTCTCTTACGGCGCAACACGCGTTGAGATCGGTGTTCAAACACTTGATGACGGTGTTCTTCAACTCGTCGAGCGAGGCCATGACGTTCAAGATGTGGTCAAGTCTTTTCAGATCGTCAGAGACGCTGGGTTGAAGATCGTTGCTCATATGATGCCGGGGCTGCCCGGCTCAACTCCTGAGCAGGATTTGGAGGGATTCAAACGACTAGTCTCGGACTCGGATTTTCGACCCGACATGCTGAAGATCTATCCTTGTCTCGTCGTGCGTGGGACGAAAGTCTATGACTGGTGGAAGAGTGGTGTGTATATTCCGCTTGACGTCGAACGGGCTGTGGAGCTGATTGCGAATGTCAAGGAATTCATTCCTCCTTGGATGCGAATCATGAGAGTTCAGCGTGAAATACCGGCGGGACTCATTCAGGCGGGGCCTGATAAGGGGAACCTTCGCGAACGCGCCCTCATGTTGCTGAGAGCAAAAGGGCGCCGCTGCAGATGCATTCGATGCCGCGAAGCAGGTCACCGAAGAATCAAGGAAAATGTGGAACCAGATTCTGAAGATATCAAACTCATCAGAACATGCTACGAATCGTCAGGGGGCACGGAGGTCTTCCTCTCCAGAGAAGATCCTAAGACTGACACGCTAATAGCGTTTCTCCGTCTAAGGATTCCATCTCCATCAGCGCACAGGATAGAGATCAGTTCGAACAGATCATCGATAGTGAGGGAGTTGCACGTATACGGACCAGTCGTGCCTGTCGGAGAACGTAATGCGTCCTCTTGGCAACACAAGGGCCATGGCATCTCCTTGCTGAAGGAGGCTGAGAGACTGTCAACAGAAGAGTATGATCTGAGAAAGACCCTTGTCCTCAGCGCACTTGGAACAAAGGAGTACTATCTGCGTGCCGGCTACAAACCTGATGGTCCCTACGTGAGCAAGAACTTGCGCCAGTAATCGGCGCTCACACAGGTTTTAACTCTCAGCTCACAGTCACGTATCTGGGCACTTGCGCTGAGTGAAACACAGATGCAGGATTCAACCGGATACAAGGGCAGGGCTCTTGACTTGATCAAGACTGCCGGCGCTTCAATCGGAGATAAGGTAAACCTAACAGGAGAGGGAGAGAGCGTCGAAGGCTTGTTGATGCCTCGAGTAGCCGGCGAAGATGACTCTCACATCGTGCTAAAACTCGGGACCGGCTACAACGTTGGGGTCAAGATAAGTGGGAAGGCTCGGATTCAAGTTCTTGGCACTGGTGCAAAGCCTGCGCTTTCAAGAGCTCCAACACCCGCCGCGATAAAGGGCCTTCCAGTGGTAACGATCTTCAGCACAGGTGGGACAATCGCCAGCCGAGTAGATTATCGTACAGGCGCCGTTGAAGCGGCGTTATCCGCTGAAGATCTCTACAGTTTTGTTCCAGAGTTGGCATCAGAAGCCAACGTGAACGCGAAGGTTCTCTACAGCGTGTTCAGCGAGAACTTCACGGCGCAGCATTGGAAGGAAACCGCGGAAGCAGTCTGCAGAGAGATCCAGTCGGGAATATCAGGTGTAGTGATCGCCCAAGGGACAGACACACTCGGCTACTGTGCGGCTGCTATGAGTTTCGCACTTCAATCCAGTCCCGTTCCTATTGTCTTCGTTGCGGCTCAGAGGTCTTCAGACAGGCCAAGTTCGGATGCGGCGACAAACCTGATCGGGGCCGTATGTGTGGCGGCTAAAGCGCCATTCGCTGGAGTAGTTGCGGTGATGCATGGGTGGTTATCAGATGACATCCTGCTGGTCCACAAAGGAACAAAGGTTCGCAAATGCCACACGAGCCGGCGTGACGCATTCAGATCCATAGACGCTGCACCCTTGGCTCGTTTTCACGTAGACAGCCGGATGCTGGAGAATCTGGATAGTGACTTCCCCGTGAGAGGAGGATCATCCAATGTTGTCTGCAAGTCAAACTTTGATGATCGTGTTGCTCTCACGAAGTTCTATCCAGGCATGGATCCTGGGATTATCGACTGGTATGTGGCTAAAGACTACCATGGCTTGATTCTTGAGGGCACAGGGCTTGGTCACGTGAGCGCACGCTGCTATCCAAGTCTCAAACAGGCAGTGGACAAGGGCATGTTCGTGGGCATGACCTCGCAGTGCATCTGGGGAAGGGTTGACATGAACGTCTACTCGACAGGCATCGACTTGCAGAAGATTGGCGTTAATCCGCTAGAAGACATGCTGCCAGAGACGGCGCTTGTTAAGCTCATGTGGGTACTCGGACAAACAGACAACCTTCGGAAAATCGCGGAGATGATGCAAACGAACATGGCGGGTGAGATCAGCCCGAGACGACTGGAGGCCTCGCAAGATGACAAAATTCACTGATTATGGCGCCATAGGTCTAAAGGTAGGCATTGAAATTCACAGGCAGCTAGATACTGAAAAGAAATTGTTTTGCGATTGTCCAACGACGATGTCAGAGGAGCCGCCATCGATTAGTTTCTTGAGAAGACTGCGCCCCACGCAGAGCGAATTGGGTCAAGTCGATCCTGCGGCACTCTTCGAGTTCCAGAAGGGCCGAGCGGTGATCTACGAATCTGATGATCGCACATCATGTCTTGTTGAGATGGATGAGGAACCGCCAAAAGATCTTAACCCTGAGGCTGTGGAAATATCGCTCGCCGCATCGATTCTGATGCATGTGAAGCCGGTCGATGAGATTCACGTCATGAGGAAGATTGTGATCGACGGGTCGAATACCACTGGATTCCAGAGAACTTGCGTAGTAGCACTGAACGGTTTAGTTGTGGTGGACGGGAAGGAAATCCCGATTCAGCAAATATCCCTTGAGGAGGACGCTGCACGGAAAACCGGAGAATCGGGGCTCACGGTGAACTACAGAATAGACCGACTTGGGATCCCTCTAATCGAAGTTACCACTGGGCCCGCGATCGCTTCGCCCGAAGAGACAGAACGAGTCGCCAAAACAATCGGAGACATTCTCAGGGACACTGGCCGAGTTAAGCGGGGGCTAGGCACGGTGAGGCAGGATCTCAATGTCTCAATTCGAGACGGAGCCCTGATTGAGATAAAGGGTGTTCAAGAACTTGACTTGCTCTCCAAAGCTGTCAGCTATGAGGTGTCCCGGCAACTAGAACTGTTGGGGATCAAGGATGAGCTGACCTCGCGCGGAATCAAGGCAAATCATCTTGTTGACAAACTCGTTGACGTGTCAGCGATCTTTTCGCAGACCAAGTCGAAGCGGGTTCGTGAGGCTCTCGAGTCGGGAGGAGTCGCGCTTGCCGTTAAGCTTCCGAGCTTCAATGGCCTATTGGGCAGAGAACTCGCGCCCGGTCTTCGCCTCGGCACCGAAATGGCAAGCAGAGCGAGCTTTTGGGGAAGGGTTGGAGGGATCTTTCATACGGATGAGCTTCCAGCGTACGGTATATCGGAAGAGGAAGTCCTCTCAATGAGGCGAACTCTGGGTTGCGGGGAGCATGACGCAGCAGTCTTGGTTGCCGATCGCAAAGACAAAGCATGGGATGCTCTCACAGCAGTTGTCGAGAGAGCGCGTGAGGCACTGATAGGTGTCCCAACTGAGACTCGGACAGCAGTCGCGGATGGAACGACACGGTACATGCGGCCGCGTCCGGGCGCGTCCAGGATGTACCCTGAAACGGACGTGCCTCCAGTATCAGTTACGCAGGACCAACTTGCGGGGATTCAAGCGAAGCTGCCTCCGCCACGGGAGACGATCACGCAAGAGTTGCTGACAAAGTACCAGTTGAATAGCAAACTCGCGAATCAGCTGATCGAATCCGACTACCTAGATGTGTTTCGGCGCGTATGCTCGAAAGAGGGGATTGCACCAAGCTTCGTAGCGACAGTCCTAACTGAGAATCTCAAAAACCTCAGCCGAGAGGGTATTCCAGTCGACAAATTGACATCCAGCCACTTGGAGTCCGTCTTTGCCGCTGTCCTTGCGGGAACAGTGGCGAAGGAGGCAGCGCCCTCAATCCTGGCTTGGCTTTCGAAGAACAACAAAAGTAGCGTCGATGATGCGATTCGAGAACTCGGGATGCGGATGCTTTCCGAAAGTGAGCTCTTGACAATCGTAGATAGGATCATTGGCGCTAATACTAATCTGATCGAAGAGAGAGGCGAGGGTGCCTACGGGAAGATCATGGGGTTAGTCATGAGTGAAGTCCGAGGCTCAGCAGATCCAGCTGCAGTTACCAGACTAGTCAAGATTAAAATTGGAGAGAAGACACGGTAGGATGCGATGAAAAAGTATTCTTCCGCTACTTCCAGAGTATCTCCTCATCTTTGATTACATTGTAATTGAGTCGTTGGAACCGTTCTATATCGTGCTGTAGGAATAGTGTCAGCGCTGTCTCAGTGAATGCTTCTTGGAAAGGTTGCCCGCAGACACTGCAGACCTTTTCAGACATATTGTTTGTCAATTGGAGGCCATAGAATCCATTAGTGAGGATGGCCACCCCGACTTGGCTATCGTCTGGGTGGTTATCAATGTTTGAGCATTCGAATATTATCCAAGTATTCCATCTTTCTTCGCCCAAGAACTCCAACCTTCAGATCTCATATGTCCATGATGAAGCAATAATAATACTTGCGTAAAAGGCAGAAGTTCTTGAAGTAGCGTGACTGCTTCATTCTAGGAACTCGACGTCGTCGATCACGCCGTCTTGATTTGCGTCAACTCCTGATACTACACGTGCGATCACTTCTCGGTTGAACACATTCCCGGAAGCGATATCTTCCGTGTATTTCACGAAGGCCATGATCGCGGCCTGGGTTCCCGCAGTCTCATTACCCGCAAGAACGATCACCCTCGAGTCAGGATTCATCGGATTTCTGATCATCTGAACTGCTGCGTCTTGAGGTTCGGCGTACGTGCGCTCTGAAATAGTGGACATTAAAACATCTGTGCCAGTCAACTCATAGGTAATCGGAAGAAATTCATTCATTATCATGGCAATCGTGTTCACCCTAGGACTTCCAACTAGGATCAGGTTGCCTAAGATCTGTTGTTGAGTGAGCTCTGTGTCTAGTCTGACTACGTTCGTCCTGGCGAGCGGAAGGAGAGATCCTAGAAAGAAAGCAAGGTAAGACGCGTGATATCCACCCAAATCCCTCTCGCTAAACATCCCGTGTTGATCAGGGCTCCCTACTACGACATGTCCATTGAAGACGCCATTGACAACAAATGGTGCGAGTAGCTTTGTGCTGGCTTCCGAAAGGGTCGTCTCCTCGACTTCAGAGTTTGAGTTTTCGATCTTGGATGCAATCACCGCTATAGCTGCGTGTTCGGCGCGATAGTATTTCGCGACTGCTCCTCGGCGTCGCTCCCGTCTCTGCAGCCGGATGAACCCCGCTTTCTCCAGCTCTTTTAGGTGGTAGCAGATTACTTGTTGACTGGCATTCAGTTTTTTTGAGAGTTCACTTGCGCATTGATCGACTGTCACTAGTTCTTGGAGGATCTTCCAGCGCATTGGCTGAAGGAGCGCTTGGGCAGGAGCGGGATCCTCGAAGACCTTGACTGGAACATGTTGTCCGACT